>CAYTUX010000060.1:0-6594 GCA_964441455.1 uncultured Victivallales bacterium
CGTGGTTTTCTGCTCATTGTATATGCCTTTCTGTTTTTATGTTAATTTACAAAAGCATCCACTTATAAGCAATCAAAAAATTGTCTCAAAAATCGGCACCATTATATTTTCGCATTTGAAAACTATTTACAGCTTGCTGGCAATTTTTTTCTGGCACTCTTATTCGCCGGAATAGGTCCTGCACTAAAGCCGGTGTCTGCAATAAAAAATTCAAGATTCTTTAAAGCAGTCTGCATGCTGTCGTATGTAACCTGAACTGTTTTGTCATTCAGATCGATTGAAATGGACTCCGGATCGACTCCCACCCTGTTGGCAAGAGCCTGTCCGACTCTCTGAGCACATTCATCATTATGCATTTGAGGAACTTTAATTTTAACAGTTCTATAATCATGCTGCCTACAAGAGACCATGAATATAGCAACTGTTAAAACCAAAATAATTGTTTTTATAATTTTCATTATAGTAATTCGCTTGCGACTTCTTTAATCTTTTCAGGTGTATAACCATACTTTTCTTTTAAAAGCTTATATGGACCGGAAGCACCAAACTGTTCCATGCAGATAAATTTAGAATCAAATCCTGCATATTTTTCCCATCCCATTCTTGATCCGGCTTCAATAACAACTCTTTTTCTGCATGCAGAAGGAAATACGCTGTCCTTATACTGAGGAGTCTGATTCTCAAACAGTTCCCATGACGGCATACTTACTACACGAACGTTGGCTTTTATAATTTTTGCAGCATCAAGTGCATCATTAACTTCAGAACCTGTTGCAATAAATATCAGATCCGGAGCTTTATAAGGATCTTTCTGCCAAAGGATGTATGCACCGCGTTCTAAGCTTGAAGCAGCAGGCATCTCTTTTCTGTCAATAACTTTAAGATCTTGTCTTGTCAACAAAATAGCAGTAGGACCTTTCTTATTCTTTAGAGCCGCAATCCAAGCCGCACCGGTCTCGGTTGGATCAGCGGGACGGATAACAGTAACATTGGGCATGCATCTCAAAGCTGCAATGTGCTCAATCGGCTCATGAGTAGGACCATCTTCTCCAACATAAAAACTATCATGTGTGAAAACGTATATTACAGGTAATCCCATTATAGCTGCAAGACGAATTGATGGTCTGCAGTAATCTGAGAATACAAAGAATGTACTTCCAAATATTCTAAAGCCGCCATGAAGTTCAATACCATTCATAACAGCAGCCATACCGTGCTCTCTGATTCCAAAATGAAAATTTCTGCCGCCAAATGAACCTGTTTCGATATCTCCGCCATCATCAATTAAAGTCTTCGTACTTGGTGCAAGGTCGGCTGAACCACCAACCAGATTAGGTATGGCTTTTGCCATGCCTTGAATAACCTTACCTGAAGCCGCACGTGTTGCAGTTGGTTTGTCAAACTTTGGTAGAAATTCTTCAAGATTCTCCGGAAGTTTTTCCTCAAAATATTCCTTCCAAAGTTCTTCCTTAAGTGGATTCTCCAAAAGATATTGATCATATTTTTTGTACCACTTACGCATCCGTGTTCGAAGAGACCTCAATCTGCCATTACATATGGTGTAAACTTTTTCCGGAACATAGAATGATTTATCCGAAGGAAAACCTAAGTTTTCTTTTGTAAGTTTGACTTCTTCATCACCGAGAGGTGCTCCATGTACATCATTTGTATCATACATATTTGGACTGCCAAAACCAATATGCGATTTACATATAATTAAAGACGGTTGTGTCTTTTTGTTCTTAGCTTTTCTGATTGCCGACTTAATCTGACTGTAGTCATGTGCATCAATTTCAACGACGTGGAAGTTATATCCTTTAAATCTTTTTATAACATCCTCTGTATCAGCAATAGTTCTGTTACCTTCAATTGTGATATTATTACTATCATAAAGCACAATCAATTTTTCCAGAGCAAGGTGTCCTGCCATAGAGAAGACTTCATGACTTAAGCCTTCCATCATATCTCCATCGCCACACATAACATATGTATAATGGTCAATTACATCTGTATCCGGCGTGTTAAAACGCTCTGCAAGCATCTTTTCAGCAATAGCCATACCAACTGCATTTCCACAACCTTGTGCTAGAGGACCGGTTGTTGTCTCAATGCCATGAGTGTGCCCGAATTCAGGATGTCCAGGTGTATTACTGTCAAGTTGTCTAAAATTCTTCAAATCATCAATTGACACATCGTATCCAAACAGATGAAGCAAGCTGTAAATCAACATTGATCCATGACCGCCGGACAAAATAAAGCGATCTCTGTTCACCCATTTTGAATCTGTCGGATGAAATTCAAATTGTTCTAAAAATAGAGTTGCGGCAACATCTGCCATTCCCATCGGTAAGCCCGGATGTCCGGAATTTGCAGCCTGAACTCCATCTGCAGATAGACATCTGATAGTGTTTGCAACTAATTGTAATTGTTCGTCTGTTACTTTTGCCATTTTTTATTTACCTTCAAGTTGTTTTAATTGTTTTTGTATTGATTGATATTGATCTGAATCTTTCTTCTCTTTTTCAAGAGCCGAATTATAATATTCTACAGCCTCTTTGTAAGCAGCTTTTGCCTTTTCTGTATCGCCGGCCTTTTCCCAAAGCCCTGCAATTCTAACTGCATTAAGCCCCAAAATTGAATCAACTGAAATCTGCTCTCCTGTGTACGGATCCATATATTTTTCGTCCGGTTCCTGCTTAATGACATCCATGAATACTCTGAAGTTTTTTACAGCTTCAGGATAATCTTCGTTTAAAAGTGCTTTATGAGCCTTGATTTTGGGTAAAAGTTTATCTTTACGCATTGCCGTGTTTTCTTCAGGCCACTCATAATTGGTGACCACTTCAATTGCCCCGTCAAAATCATTAAGAAGAAAACAGCCGTCAAGAGATATAGAAGCCAAAGGTTCTTTAACCATATCATCAGTTGTGTTTATCATTAGATCTTTAACTGCCTCAACTAGAACCTGTTTTTGCTCAAAAGGCAGGCTTTCCATTAAATAATAGAAAAATGAACTGATTATTGACTGCTTAAACTTATCTGCTGCATCCGAATTGATGACATACATAACTCTGCTTTGAACTTCGAGCGGCTTTTCTTCAAGTTTAGCCTGTTTAACCCAAGCTCTGATAAATTGTTTATATGATGGATTATCAACAGAAAGATCTTTTATAACAAAATCAATCAGTGCATCTGCGCCTGCAAAGTTCTTCTCTTTGTTGTATTCAGAGAGCAACATTGAAAAATTGTTGTTTTGTGAACGGCTGTTCATCTTTGAAAAATTGTCTTCATACAATTTTTGAGCTTCAGCCAGCTTGTTCTGTTTAACTAACGCACTAAATTCAGAGTCCAAAATAAGACTTTTCAGTTCCGGGTCATTTTCGGATGACAACTTAAGACTAGATATAATCTTGTCTGCAACAGCATATTGGTTCGCAGCAACAACCTTTCTAAGTGATGAATCTATAAATTTATATTTTATTGGAGCATCAAGATTATCATTTGCATAGATAATAATGTCTGAAACTTTCAACCAATCACCATTTTCTGAATAAGCTTCCTGCAAGTACCATAGTGCCTGAGCTTGTAGATCTGCATTTGCATTTGGATTATCAGCTAAAGCAAAGCACCACTCATCAAGAGCATCTATATTGCCATTAGACTTTAACGTATATTCAATGGAACCAAAAAGAGGAACAGCTGTTTCCGGATTTTTGTTCAATGTGTCCAGATATAACTGCTTAGCAGATTCAATATCCTGCTGCTGCAGATAAGAGTTAAGCAATGCCCAAGTAATACTCCTTGCATAATCTTTATAATCTTCGTTTGCATATGCCTCTTTCAACAATATAACAGCATCATTTGTCCTGCCTTCTGCATAGTAAATATCAGCCTGCTGCAATAACTGTTGTACCTGACTTTCCATATCAACAGATTCCGCCTCAACAGAAGCCTCTTTCTTAGAACATCCAACAAATAATGTTCCCATAAACACAACCAACAATGATAGTTTTACCATTTTTTTTATATTTTTTTTAGCACTCATATAATATTCCTCACTTTTTTAATTAATATCTCTGATATTATACGCAATTTCACCTTTTGGAGCAAGTATTAAAATTAACGAATTTGTCCTGAACCATAAATTATATATTTATAGGTGGTTAACTCATCAAGTCCCATAGGTCCCCGCGCATGAAGTTTGTCTGTGCTGATACCAATCTCAGCACCCATACCAAACTCTCCTCCATCTGTAAATCTTGTTGATGCATTAATATAAACAGTTGCCGAATCTACATCTCTAACAAAAAGCCCCTGTGATTTCTTGTCACTGGAAATTATTGCATCAGAATGCTTTGATCCATATTTATTGATGTGATCAATAGCCTCTTGCAAATCATCAACAATTTTAACAGATAAAACTAAATCCAGATATTCTGCATACCAATCTTCCTCTGCTGCATCTTCAACCTGCGGACAGACACTTTTAACACGAGAATCACCTTTGACTTTAACATCCTTTTCAACAAGTTTTTCAACAATCGCCGGGACAAATGTCTCCAGCAGATCCTTGTGAATAAGAAGGCTTTCCATTGCATTACATACTCCCGGACGCTGACATTTTGCATTGATAATAATATCTGCAGCCATCTGCAGATCTGCACTTGCGTCAATATAAGTATGACAAACACCTTTGTAATGTTTAATAACCGGAACATATGCCATTTCTGTAACTGCTTTAATCAGAGTTTCTCCACCACGCGGAATAACAAGATCAACCAGACCTCTTAACTGAACCAGTTCCTTTACCGCAGCTCTATCTGTTGTGGAAATAAATTGCACTGCATTCTTAGGCATTCCTTTTTTCTTACCACCTTCCTGCAAAGCTTTAGCAATTGCCATATTGGAATGAAAAGCCTCTTTCCCGCCACGAAGAATAACAGCATTTGCCGTCTTCAAGCATAGTGCGGTCGTATCGGCTGTAACATTTGGACGTGATTCATAAATAATACCGATTACGCCAATCGGAACTCGTTCCTTTACAATTTCCAAACCGTTTGGTCGCAGCCAGCTGCTGAGTCTTGTTCCAATTGGATCTCCCAAACAGGCAACAGCCTGCAATCCCTTGATCATACTGTCAATTCGAGCATCAGTAAGCTTCAACCTGTCCAGCAATGAAGAGTTCAGTCCCGCATTATAACCATCCTGCATATCTTTATCATTGGCCTCAATAATTTGACCCCTTGAAAGCTCCAGCTCTTCTGCCATCGACATTAATATTGCATTTTTCTTTCTCGACGCAAGCTGAGTCATCTTTCTCGATGCTTCAACGGCATTCTGACCTATCATCAACATTTCTTCATGTAAATTCATCTTCATTCCTTTATTTAAGATTCGGCAAAATAACAGTTCCTATATCTTCCCCGGCAACAATTCGAGAAAGAACATTTTGAGAACAGCCATCTGCAATAACCGCTATCGCCCCTGATTCCACTACTATTTTCGCTGCTTTAAGCTTTGAGGACATTCCTCCCTTTGACAGCAGACTTTTATCTTCGGTAACGTGAGATAGAACTTTTCTGTTAATCTTCTCAATATATTTTAATCTTGTTGAAGTGCCATCCTCGTGGAACTCAAGCACCCCGTCAACAGTTGAAAGCATAATCAGTAAATCTGCACCAATCAGATCAACAACCAATGAAGCTAGCTGATCATTGTCGCCAAATGTTGCAACCTTTTTAAGCTCCTCATCAGCAACAACATCATTTTCGTTAATAATCGGCAAAACTCCATGTGCAAAAAGCTGCTTCATTGTATGTTCTGCATTATGCAGCCGCTTCTTGTGATGAAAGTCATCTCTAGTCAACAGAACCTGACCAACCAGTATGCCGAATTTTGCAAAATAATTCTGATAATGGGCAATCAGCCTCGGCTGACCAACAGCAGCAGCCATCTGAAGTTCAGAAACACTTTGAGGTCTATCTCTCATGCCAAGTGCTTCCATACCGGCACTGACAGCACCAGATGAAACCAGCGCAATCTCATAGTCTTTGCCGATAAGATAAGCAATTTCTTCACAAATATGCTGAATCCTATCCTCATCAGGCCGACCCGTCTCATCAACAAGAACTCTGCTTCCAATTTTTATAAGGATTCGTTTCGAATCCGGTATTGTTTTTCTATAATTTAATGACTGTTTCATAATATTTATAATGACTTTTTTGTGTAGAATGTGGTACAATACTAAAAATGAAACAAAACTACAATACAATTTTTTATATCTTCAGCTTGATTTTGCTGGTGAATGCAACATGCTGTAATTTAAATGCAGCGACAACTCAAGTAACAACAAAATCAACAGCAAAAGTACAGGCATATTTCGGCGAAGATTGTGAAACTGCAATCCTCAAAGAGATTCAACTCGCCCGCAAAGAGATTCAACTGGCAATCTACACCTTCACACGACCGAGCATATACAAAGCACTTGCCAAGGCACAGCGCAGACAAGTAAAGGTCGAAGTGAAATACGATGCGGAAGTAGCCGAGTGGGAAGGCATGCAGGATGCTATTATATATATGAAAGATGCCGGCATA
>CAYTUX010000061.1:0-3723 GCA_964441455.1 uncultured Victivallales bacterium
TTCAAACATATTGCGCGAATACAAACTGTCTGCAAACAATATCTTATCAGACAAGCTTAAATCTGCTCCAAAAAGAGTGAAGCTGCTCAAAAATAAAATTATTAAATATTCCCTTATCAAATCATTTCCTTTATAGTTTGGCAGAAAATCTTGCCCCTTAGTACAAAAGTGATTTATCACTTTCTCATCTTATCTCTTCTTAATCTTAATTCAAAATTGATTTTGCCAGCGAAGCTTTTCCAAACCTGTCTAACAATCTAACTAATAACATGCCTGCGGAGCTTTTCCATCATTAACCATTATACATTCCTTAATTTTTCGGTTGGACATCCTTTTTGGCGGGGTCACGGATCCCGACCCTACAGTTGCGGATGCTGCAATCAGAGCTAAACAGTTGATTACAAATTGTTTCTGTAGGGTCGTGGTGCTTCACCCCGCCTTTAAAATATAATTTTTAACTTTATCACCCAAAACTGAAAAAACAAGCTCTCATTTGCTTATTTTATTGTTTAAAACAGATATTTTCTTGTCCAACCGAAAAATTAAGGATACATCACTCCAGCTCTGTTGTCGCAAAAGATATATTCCAAATATCTACACTTCTGCATACATCCATAACTTTCATGATATGCTCATAGTGAGTTTTCTGATCAGCTCTAACCAAAACAGGTTGACCGGGAAACATCTCAACAATCCTTGTTAAAATTCCTGCAAGACCATCTGCATCAAATTCCTGCTGATTAATAACAAAAGTTCCGTCAGTTCTTATGTTAACTATAATCTCCCCGGGCAGACGTGCTTCCATATTGCCCGTTGATGAAGTTGGTAATGTTATATCAACTTCTGTCTCCCATTGTGAAAATATCTGCGTAGTAACAAAAAAGCACAATAGAAGAAAAACTATATCAATCATTGGAGCAATCTGGAACCCCAAAGTATCATTTTTTAATTTTGCTCTGAAATTCATTATTTACTACTCATTATTCCTGTTAATAAATCTGCGGATACTCCTTCAAGCACAGCAATAAGCTTTGCAGAACGTGTTCTGAAATAAGAAAAGAATGCCATTGCGGGAATACCCACAATCAAGCCTGCCGCTGTAGTAATCAGAGCCATTGACACACCTTCTGCTAAAACAACCGGTTTAGCTTGTGCTATATCCTGTGCGACACCTGTAAAAGCTGTCAGCATACCAAAAACAGTTCCTAGCAAACCAAGCATTGGAGCAATTGCCCCAACATCCATCAATAACTGAGGTGCACCCTGTAGCTTCGCTGCCTGACGCCCTCCCTCGCCTTCAACTGTGTCCTTTAACATCGCATTGTCACAATTAGGAACAGACTCAACATATTCCATCGCCGACAAAGTTATTGTTGCAAAAGCATTCTTCTTGTCTTGACAGGCTTTTCGAGCCTGATCGTAATAACCAAGCTTAACTGATTCCATTACTTCTCGATACAACGAACGTGGAACAATCATACCTACACGCATAACTGCAAACAGATAAACAATAAAAGCAAGTGTCAAAATTGAAACAACACCAAGTATATACATCATTATACCACCATTTTCAATAACTTGACGCCAACTCATTTTTGTTGCATCACCAACAACCGGTTTAACAACCTCTTGTGCCTGAACTAAAAGTCCTGCAAACATAAAACCTAACATTATTAACTTCTTCATTTATATATTCCTTTTCTTTTTGCTTATTCGTGTATATTAAATTGTTCAGAGCACACAGTCAATCTTATATTTATAAATATATTAAAAAAACCCTGTTTTTCCGGTTGATATATTTCTCGGCTCACAGCCCAGCTATTAAAACAATATAAGCATGTAATTATATAGTATTTACTTCTTTAGTATCTGGTGACCCTACATTTTCCTCAATCAGTACGTTTTTCAAGTAATGCAGCGTGTGCTCTACTTGTCGAGTCGTCCGTGTCTCGCAATAGCCCAACAGGCGAAAGAGGAACTCCGGAACGGCGGAGATGGACGCTTTTCCAATATTAACCATTTTTTATTTGGTATTCAATACCCAGCAATTCTGAAATTTTATGGCAGTATTCCGAACAAACCTCATCAATAAATTCCTGCTTCAATGCAACATTATCTGCATACTCACAAAAGTCCAAACCATTTGCCGCTCCATAATGATTTTTGTTTTTTATTGACTCCATAACATCCATATTTCCAAGTTCCGAAAGCATAGCTTTCACTTTCTCATATGCTTCCCTGAACGGCATTCCGGCAACAACTAAATCAATTGCCTTATCTGTTGCAAAAACTCCTGAACTAAATCCGGCATATAACGCATCCTTATTAGACTCAAGTTTTTCAACAAGCCTGCACATAATATCAAGGCAACCCTCTGTAATTGCAATTCCCTCCATAAAGGGCTCCTTTATCTCCTGCAAATCCCGGTTATACCCCCCCGGCAAAGATGTAACAATATCTCTCGCCATGCCTGCAAAGCCATGAACTTTTGATGCCTTACCCCGAATTAACTCACAAACATCCGGATTACTCTTCTGCGGCATAATGCTGCTCCCGGTACAATAATCTTTCGGTATTGAAAAATAATTAAATTCCGGCATTGAGAATATAATCAAGTCCTCTGCCAACCTGGATAAATTTATCATTATTTGAGAAAGAGAAGATAAAATAACACTCTCGCATTTCCCTCTTGAGTTACTTGCATACATAACATTCTGAATCGGTTCAGAAAAACCAAGAAGATCAGATGTCATATGACGATCAATTGCCAAAGACACACCATATCCGGCAGCGGATCCAAGCGGACAACGATCATTAAATTCATATGCAGACTTCAACAAAATAAAATCATCTAACAAACCCTCGGCATAACATGAAGCCCATAACCCGACACCGGATGGCATCGCAGGCTGTAAATGTGTTCTGCCAACCATAGGTAAATCTTTGTTGACCTCTGCAAACTGCAATAAACCTTTAGCAAGATTCAATGTCAGCTGCATAACCTTGATTAACTGCTCCTTCCCGAAAAGACGCAAGTCTAAAGCAACCTGATCGTTACGACTACGCCCCGTATGTATCTTCTTGCCCAGATAACCAAGCTTGTCTGTCAAACGACTTTCAACAGCCATATGAACATCCTGATCATCAACAGATATTGAAAAATCTGCATCTTGAATAATCTCAACCAACTCTTTGCGTACAGCATCAAAGTCTGATTCAGAAAAAAGCTCTTTGTCCAAATCAAGACAAGACAACATCTTTGCATGTGCAACAGATCCAATGCAGTCAACCGCAACAAGATTCATGTCAAGAACAGAATCATTGCCTACCGTGAAAGCTAAAACACTATTATCTATTGAACCAACTATAGTCTTACTGGATGTCATATTAAAAATATCCCATTAAAAAATTAAAAATATATTTACTATTAAACCAAATTCCCGAAAATTTAACAAGTATAAAAAAAAACAGAAAAAAATGTCCCTGTTTTTCTGGTTGAACACCCTTTTCGGTCGGCGGCCCAGCTACTAACAGATCAGAAAAACAATCCTATATAAAACTCCAGTGTAAAGTTAATAGCTGGGCAACCCTCCCGGTTAAAATTGCAATCTAACATTAGTCTGCAAGGTTCACATGGGAGGGATGCCGTCCTCGGCGTCCGCTGAAACTAATTTTTTAATTTATCACCCAAAGGGTGATAAAATAAAAATATATTCCTTAATT
>CAYTUX010000062.1:0-6377 GCA_964441455.1 uncultured Victivallales bacterium
CGTTATTTCAATCCAATCATTGTCTTTAAAATCTTCTTGAAAAACATCTTTTAAAATATCTTTAGTTGTTTTAGGCATATTTAATCATCTCCTTTTAATCTCTTTATTTGTTCACAAAATACAGAAGGACAACATTTATCTAACCATTCTTCAAATCTAAATTCAGAAACATTATTATATCCTTGTGCATAAGCAGAACGCATTAATCTTCTCATCCAAGCAACAATATCAGTTTGTTCTTCATCCATGTTTAATCATCTCCTTTTAATAAATTAATATTCTATGAAGTTAAAAACGTCCGTTTTTAATTGTGTCAGTTATTTATAAAAAAACAGAGGTTTTTTGACACCCCCCTTTTTTATTCGCATCATCTCCTTGTTTTGCCTCTGTCGCTGCGTGGCTTGCGTGGTTTTGAATCTTTCCCACGCTTGCCGACATTCTTCGCACGCCTGAGACCTGCCTTTGTCCTCTCGCTAATCTTCTCCCTCTCCATTTTTGCAACAGTTGACACAACAGACAACACAACATCCTTGAATTGACCCACAGACTTGAAATAAGGCTCATTGTAGCTCTCCCAATCAATCCCAAGATTCTCAAGCTCTTTCAGCTTTTGCAGTGTGTAAAGAGTCCCTGCTCTGCTGAATCTTGATAAATCCCAAAATAAGACCAAAGAAAAGAGCCGTTTGTGAGCGTCAGCAAATAAACTGTCATAACCAGGACGAGCTCGCTCATCCTTTCCAGTGATGATGTCTGTGTATTCGTTGATAATCTCATAATCGCTCTTTTGAGCAAACTCTCGCAATTGAGTCAATTGGTTCAAAAGCTCCTGCTTGTCTGTGCTCACTCTTGCATATATTGCAATTTTCTTCGTCATCAAAATCACTCAGTCGTCTGTTTTGCATTATTGCGTCAAAACTAATCTTGCCCATTTTGTCTCAGATTCTTGATTTCCTTCTTCAACTCAACGAGCTCGCTGTATATTGCAAACTGGAGATTCAATTTCTCAGCCTCAACAAAAGTCTGACTCACACCGAAAAAATCATGAGCGTCATAAACATTCTCATATTTCTCCTTATATGCATTGATTAATTTCAGAAGATCCTTGTCTCTTTCTGTCAATGCTGGCTTTTGTTGTTCTCCTTGTTTGATTTCTTCTGCATCTTCTGTCTTTGTTTCTTCCTGTTCTTCGACTTCTTCTTTTTTCTTAAACATTGGTTTCAACCTCCTTGAATATAAAAAGCCTAGAGGGACAGGCAATCTCTCCAGGCAAAGCTGATATAGGTCATCCGAAATAATCAGGACGCTTCTCATTAAACTTGTGAGGGTCGTCTGATTGCGGTCTGATTACTTCAAGGATTGTGTTGATTGTTGATGCATTCGCTCGCACTGCATGACTCAATTCTGTGATTTGTTTTGACATTATTGCGAGATTTTTGCTTATCTCTGATAAAGGGACATATTCATTCTCACGCAAATCGTTAAAAAAAGGCTGAACAACGTCTTGCATATCTTGTTTTGATTCCTTGGGATGCACTGTCTCACACTCTTTGAATCCGAAAGAATTGTCAATCAAAAGCCAGACCTTGCCGTCAGAACCCACAACACGAACTTTGTCATGCTCTTTTATAGCAGTCTTTGCAAGCTCATTGTCAGTCTCTGCATATTCAGCTTTGACTCTGCTGATGTTCATGTGGTCTCGCTTCATAAGGATGCATTTGATGCTCTGTTCAAGCCTCACAAAGAAATGAGTCCAATATGACAAGGATTTTGAGTCACATTCTCCTGGAGTTTTGCCGAAGAAAGAAAGGTTTGAATATATCTCAACGCTGTTTCTATAACAAAAAACAACCTGTCCGTCAAGTTCTATTCTTTTGTTGCCTTGAGAAATAAGTTGTCTATATCTATCATCACAAGATATGATTTTTATATGGTATTGTTCGCCATGCAAACGGATAAAATGGTTCACAGGTTCACTAGAGTGCCCCCCCTTTTTGTGAACCTTCATTTCCTGTGGAAAAATTGCTTGATTTACAATGCTTAAAATGCCCTTTTCAATCAGACCTTTTCTTATCTTATATACTGCTCTTGTCGTCGTGGAACGCTTAACAGCGATTTGAGAAACCGTCAAAAATTCTTTTGTCAAAAGATGAAGTACATCCTTTTCTGCAACGGTCAATTTCGGAGAACCATGCTGTAAAAGTGAACCTTTTTGTGAACCTTTTTGTGAACCCTTGTGAACCATTATTCATCATCCTCCAAAGGCACAAAATGGTCTATTGAATCAACCCTGACATTTATCTTCTTATTGGTCTTTTTATCGTGGAAAAGAAGCCATTCATCAGTCAAAGAAGAAATCGTTCCAGCATAATGAAATCCAGATTTAAGATGCAGTGTTCCTCTCGAGTTGAATTTCATCATCGTGATTTTAAATGTGAATCTTATTTATATATTTTTTCTTCTCCACAGGAAATGAAGGGGTGGGGGTAAAAAAAGAAAAAAAAGCAAGGACAGGAATTGCTCCTCCTTGCTGTGCGGCTTTAAAGCGACACATCCTCAGGTTTCGTTCAATCATCTCTGTTGACCGCCGAATGACCGAATCACAACGCCCATTATGATTCCAAGAATCACAATCGTGACGAGTAAAACAAGCCATGTCGAAGGAATCTCTGCAAGAGCATCTCTTGAGTCATTCAACGCAGTTGAAGCGTCCGCAGTTATTCCAGACGTTCCAGCGAACTTGTCAAGAGTCAGGATTCCAACACCGACAAGCATTCCCACTAAAACGAGCATCAACACGAAACTATATAAATCTCGTATTTCCATGAGAAGTTTATTGTCTAAGATATTTATAAACGTATGTAACGAGTTTTATTTCCTTGCTGCGAACATATAAAGTCCTGTGAAAGCCAACATTGCCAGGAAAGTCAATGGGAAAATGATGCCGACCAGCTCCGCAAGAGACAAAAGACTGCTCAAGAAGAAGCAAACAAAGGACGAAACGAGCAACGCAGAGGAAAACTCAGCATTTCTTATCAATCTGAACAAAATTATGAAAAATATTGCAATCATCATCCCACCAACAAGCATCCCCTGAGACGCTTCGTTTCCAAATAGAACAAGCTCATAAAGATTCACGTTCTCGCCCTGGATTCTTGTCAGATTATACATTTTATAGTTCCCTCTGGAAGATTGCTGAAAATATTGCGAATATTAATATTACTGTAACAAGCAAGATGATTGTGCCTGGAATGAAGCCAGGAACACCGAACACAGAGCTCAAGCCAAAGAACACGCCGTCCATAAAGCTCAAACTCGAAAATAAGAGTTTTAAAGTCTGCCATGCAC
This sequence comes from uncultured Victivallales bacterium, assembly GCA_964441455.1. Taxonomy (GTDB): domain Bacteria; phylum Verrucomicrobiota; class Kiritimatiellia; order JAQICX01; family JAQICX01; genus JAQICX01. The sequence continues at coordinate 3,346 of CAYTUX010000062.1, forward strand.
TCGAAATCAACGCATTCAGCACGCCAAAGATTCCGAAGTCTGTGTCTGCTTCTGTGATGCTTTCCTCCATGCTTTCAACCTGGTCGGTCACATCGTCAAGAACATTAAAAGTATTGTTGAATTGAGTGTATTTCTCGCCTGTTGCGAAAGTGTCGCTCGTGCCTGCAAAGATTCCGAGCATAGACATCCCACCAACTATCAAAAACCCAAACATTACAATTCCGATTATATAGTGTCGTGGAAGCGTGTCCGCCATTTTAGCCTCTTATTTTAGCAGCGATGACAATTCCTATTGCCGCAGCAATTATAATAAATGTCATTGTGATTGCATTCAATATCCCCACAAAATAGATGACAATAAGCCCAATCAGCGAAGCGACAATCGTTCCGACTCCGCCAGTGAACACTCCAAACATAACAATCGTGAGCATCATGCCGAAAGTCCAGGTCGCTGACTCCTGAACGCTCATGAAAGTTGAAAGCATCTCTTTCTCAAGATAAATCCATTCTGATTCTATTATCGAGCCCCCAGTTATCACTGAGACAAGAATGTCTCCTGATTGTTCGCTCAGGTCACAAGTGAAAGTTCCAGCAGCAGCCTCGTGAGTCTCGTCACAGATTGTGACTGTGCCTGTGATTGTCTCTTTTGTAGCTCTGAACCTGACATTCTTTGTTTCTGCATCAGGGTCAGTCCATTCAACAGTCAAGACTTTCGTTTCTTCGTTCAAGCTATAAGACACAGAGACAGGGATTGCAAGCATTATTTCTTCAGAGCCGTCAATCGTCACAGTCAAATCACAAAGTCCGTCAGAACAGATGAATTTGAGCTTCTCTGTGGTTCTCAGAAGCCTGTTGTCTCTATCATAAAAAAGGAATCTATAATCAACAGAGCCCTCGATGATGTTGAAGAATACAAGACCGAAATCGCCAGACTCGTCCATTTGAACAGTCCGCCAAACAGCCGCTCCAGGATAACGTCTTTGTAGTCGAGTTATGATGTTCGGATAATACTGATATGTGTTGAAATCTCGTATTGTCAGCTTTATCTCAGACATTCCTGCTGTTGAATTGAAATTGTAAATGCTCAGATTCTTCAAGTCGCTCGAGAGCATCTCATCAACCAAATAATATCTATGAGTGAAGCCGTTGTCTGTCGTATATTTAATATACATATCAGTGAAGAAATATGAGTCCGCATTCAATAAGCATAAAGAATAATTGTTCGATCCTGTCAATTCTGTGGAGAAAGGACGAGCATTGTCTCGAGAGCTCAACCACAACAAAGCGTCAATCTCAAGCTTTGCATTCAATGGAGCTGACGGAGTGTTCTCATCAAAAATATTGAGTTTCAAAGCTTCATGAGTATATTCTGAGCAGTCGTCAATCCCAAAATCAAATATTTCAATGCTTCCTGTGATGTTCATTTCATAAGAGCTGGAGTCTGATTGTGTCACGTCAAAGACCCAGACATAATCATAAACGCCAGTCACAAAAGAGATATTGTTCGAAAATTTCCAATTTCCTGAAGAAGTCGTCTTGATTGTGCCTGATTCTAAAGTGTCATTTATGTATAAGACCGCAGTAATGTTTTGGATTGTCGTGTCTCCTGTCAATTCTATCTCTAAGAAATCAGACTCCTCAGAGAACAGCAAAGGCTCTGTTTTCTCATAAATTCCTCTGAACCAATCAAAGTCCTCTGTTCTGAGATTGTTCGTCTCATTGCCAGGATTGACCCTTTGACGAGTCTTTGAATCATAGACATCGATTTCAACATTATAAGTCCCAGCGTTCCAGGATGAAATATTGATGCTGTCTGTGAAAGTGTATTCTGTGCCGTTGATTGTGTAGTTTGAAAAGCTATAATATGACGAACCCAATCTTGTTATATTGATGACAAAGCCGTATAAGTCCCTGTCATCGCTAAAAGTCATATTAAGGAACAATGTGTCATCAAACTGATTAAGTGTTGCGAGAGAGGCTGAATTGAAGTCATTTGAGGGATTTAAAGAGACTTCTGGAGGAACTTCGTCATCAATGTCAACAGATGCAGCAAAGTTCTCAGAAATATTGACATTGTTATATGTCGCATTAATATAATTCCAGCCTCGCTCGTTTATGTCATAGAAGGATAAATTAAGCAGCTCATTGTCAAACTCAAAAAAGACAGTTCCGTTCGTTGTCGTGATTGTGGTCGTGTCAGTCGAGTTCGTGATGTCAACAGTGAAATTCGTCAAGTCAAGACCAAATATGTCTTTTGCGGTTATTTCCAAATCTACTTTGGAAGGATAAGTTAACCCGTTACCATCATTGTATAATTCTGTGACTTCATCGCTTGATAATGCTCTTGACCAGAATCCGACCTCATCTAGTTTAGCACCATTAAGACCTGTTCTTTGATTTCCAGCTTGAATAGAATTAGCAAGTTGGTTTTTTTCTGAAGTATAATCCCAATTAATATCCCCAGAGATTATATTGTTTGATGAATCTTCAACACCATCAATATATATTTTTACTTCATCATTATCTAATGTTAAAACAATATGATACCAATCTCCAGCAGTTAGTGATGAAACAGAAGAAGTTTGCCTATTATCTAGATATTTTGATAATTTACCATGCTGAAGAATCAATGTTCCATCATCTGTTACATAACCCCCAAGACCTCTATTTTTGGAAGGAGTACCAGATGAGAGAATACTATTAAGACTAAAAATCCACATTTTACTAGATAAAGAATCGATATAAATCCATGCTGAAAAGGTAAATTCATCAGTTATACCAAAAATATTACTACCATCAGGAAGTTCTATTCTTTCACCTGTTCCGTCTGTTGTTACACCACCGTTTAAAAAACCTGTTGTAAAAATAGAACCAACTATATCCCCATCATTAGCACCATGCGAGTCTGAAGCAGTAGTGCCTGAATCTTCATCAAGCTTGTAGTATGATACTAAGTCTTCTGTTAAGTCTGCACTTACAAAACCATCTTCTGTTAAGTCTGCACTTACACCTAAATTTAATAAGAACATTAA
>CAYTUX010000063.1:0-15333 GCA_964441455.1 uncultured Victivallales bacterium
GCTGACCACGGCAGCAGCCGGTCTCCGCAAAGACCGGAAGATTTTCTTTCCGAGCCGAAGCGACTCGGCTACAATCGGCAATGCGCAAAACAACATTCATCTTGCTGACCACGGCTGTAGCCGGTCTCCGCAAAGACCGGAAGATTTTCTTTCCGAGCCGAAGCGACTCGGCTACAATTGGCAATGCGCAAATCAACATTCATCTTGCTGACCACGGCTGCAGCCGGTCTCCGCAGAGACCGGAAGATTTTTTCATACAATTTTTTACAGAACCTCAGTTTTTTTTTTGGGAATTTAACCGAGACTTTATATAAGATTAGTTTTGAAGTCAAGTTAGTTCTCAAAATATAAAACATTAAACCTAAAAACAGAGATCTAAAGTTGAGTGTTGATATTCATTTTGTTTTATTTTATAATTTAGACAATGAAAAAAGTTATAAAATTTAATATAAGGGATAGAATACTGTCGTTAGCTCTTGCATTTTTATGCCTTTGTCTGTTTTTTCTGGGATTGCCTTTTCTTGAAGTATTGTTTCGGATGCGAAGTGATGACACATTACATTTGCGGCAGATTGATACATTGAGAATTAAGGAACGTTTGATTCCTGAACCCGAAAAGGAAAAGAAGTTTGAATCTGTTCCAAAAGTTAAGAAACCTAAAATGATTGTTAAAAATATAACTTCTGCCAAGAGTCATAAAATGCCCGTCGTTGCAAATATGTCTTTTCAGCTTCCCAAATTATCTGCAGGAGTAGGTGATGTTGCATTGGGAGTTGACTATTCAACCGTAATGGGTGTCGGAGGTCTGGAGCAGGCTGTTTTTGAAATTGGAGAACTGGATAATATACCGATTCCACTTATAAGACCTTCTCCAATATATCCTGGGAGAGCAAAAAACAGGCGAATTGAGGGGTTTGTTGAAATTGAATTTGTTGTTGACAAACAGGGGTTAGTCCAAAATCCCAAAATTATAAGTTCCAATCCGGCAGGCTATTTTGAGTCTTCTGCGATGAATACAATTGTCAAGTGGAAGTTTATTCCGGGTAAGATTAATAATCAGCCGGTGCTGACGAGAGTCAGACAAAAAATGAGTTTTAAATTGGGAAGCAATTAAAAGATCTAAATAATAGATAAAAGTTCGGATTTATTATTGCTTTTTTTTAAAGAAGTTATTATTCTGTTGAACAGTTTTCGATTATCTGCATAATTTACAGCAATAAAACTTTATGTTTTGAGAATCAAAAAAAGGAATATAATTATGAAAAAGTTATTGGTATTGTTATCTTTTTTAATATGTATGTCTACACTTTTTGGAGAAGATATATGGATTGAAGGAGAGAGTGCTCATAGTTCTACAATGAAACCACACAACTGGTATTCAGGTTCAATAAAGAAAGAGGAGCTTTCCGGAGAAAATTTTTTATCACATTTTGCATCGGGAGCAAACCCTGAAGCAACGTTTCGGTTTGATGCTGCAGAATCCGGAAGTTATAACTTCTGGGCAAGAATGAATCCGGTTGCAAATCCGGAGGCTTCATATGATCTTAATGGAGCAGGTTGGCAGGCTATTGATTTTTCATCAGCAACGGATAAAAGGAATCTCGCTATTGACGGCAAACCTGATATGCGTTATATTGCCTGGATAAAAATAGGCAAGGTTGATTTGAAAAAGGGAGAAAACACATTGAAGTTCAAGTTTTCTTCATCTAACAACAACTTTGGCAGTCTTGACTGTTTTTGCTTGACAAAAACAGCATATTCACCATTGGGAAAGAGAAAACCGGGTTTTACCGGTGATAGTGATGCAGATGAAGGAATGTGGGCTTTTGAGCCGAATTTTGATACATTCAGTGATAAGTCTCTTTTAGATTTAAGTTATTTGAATACACCAATCAAAAATTCAGGTCCATTTATTACTGTTAATAAAGATGGCGATTTTATGAGCGGAGATAAGCCCGTAAGATTTTGGGCTTTAAATTCTTTTGCACAGGGTGATATGGATTTTGAAGATTTGAAGAGGCATGGGCGTTGGCTTTCAAAGCGCGGGGTTAATATGGTTCGCTGGCATGGACACGTCGCGACTGACAACATAAAAGAAGATACAAAGCTTGAGGATATAAATAAAAAAGCTCTTGATGACAGTTTTAAACTGGTTGCAGCAATGAAAGCAAATGGAATTTACACATGTCTTTCACCTTACTGGGGTTCTCATACAAAGAATAAGGCCAGTTGGGGGCTTGATCATATTGATAATGACAATCTGTCAGCTGTAGTTTTCTGGGATACTAAAGTTCAGAATGCATATAAAGGGTGGCTGAAAGAGCTTTATACAACAAAGAATCCTTATACAGGTGTTGCTCTGAAAGATGAACCGGCAGTTGCAATAATCCAATATCAGAATGAAGACAGCATATTGTTTTACACAATGCAGAGAGTAAAAGGACAGGTTCGTGAGGATTTGAAAGTTCTTTTTGGAAAGTTTATTCTTAAAAAATATGGTTCATATGATGCTGCATATAAAGCATGGGATGGTCGAAAACTTAAAGGTGATGATCCGGATAAAGACAAGTTGGATCTGGAGATTGTTTGGGAGTTAACTCAGATCCGAAGTAATTCTGGGCAGGAGCAGCGTAAATCTGATCAACTGGAATTCTATACAAAGTTGATGTACAATTTCAACAAGGAGATGGCTGACTATCTAAGAAACGAGCTTGGTTGTAAACAGATTATAAATGCCGGTAACTGGCGGACGGCAGATGATATAAGGATGCTTGATTGTGAACGTTATTCATATGATGCAAATGAGGTGATTGGATGTAATCGTTACAAATCAACGCTGCATAATGGTCCAAAAAGCGGTTATCTGATTCTGCCGGGTGATACATATGCAAACAGATCAGTACTTTTAAATCCGACATCGTTGCCGGTATCATTAAAGCAGATCAAGGGTAAGGCTATGATTATTCCTGAAAGCACTTGGGTTCCACCTGAAAAATATCAGGCAGAGGGTGCAATATTAACCGCTGCCTACAGTTCGTTGAACGGTGTTGACACTCTGTTCTGGTTTGCTCATGGCAAGCAAGAGTGGGATATTCCCTTTGGCAAGTGGTCTGCCGGCTCTCCAATGATTATCGGACAATTTCCGGCCGGGGCACTAATTTTCAGAAACAATTATGTTGAGAGAGGCAAACCTGTTGTTATTGAAAGTCGTCCGTTTGAAGATATGTGGACACGGAAGGTTCCATTGATTAGTGAAAGTCAGGCTTATGATCCAAATCGTGATACATCCGATAATAGTGATATGACTTTTGATACTTTAGTCACACCATTAGCTTTTCTGGTTGGGCCTGTTGAAGTCGTTTATGGTGGAAAACAGACAAAGAGTTATGTTGCTGATTTATCAGAATATATCAACAAACAGGCAAAGACAGTTGACAGTATCACAGGTCAGTTAAGCATGGATTATGGTAAAGGAGTGTTCAAACTGAATGCACCGAAGGCTCAAGGTGCAGCAGGATGGCTTGCAAAAGAGGGACTTGTCAAGCTTGATGATGTCATGATAAAATCAGATAATGAGTATTCTGCAATTACTGTTGTTTCCATGGATGGTGCCCCAATCAGTTCCGCAAAAAAAATACTTGTTCAGATTGGCACATACAACAGACCATATAAATTTGATGAAGTACCAGCTGACATTACCAACAAAGGAAAAACTTCGATAAAAGGCTTTAAGATTGTCAGTACAGGTCAGTCCATATGGAATGTTGAAAAGGCAAAAGGTATGGTCAGTATATCCAATCCTTTTGTTTCAAAGGCTTATGCTCTTGACGCAAATGGTATGCCTGTGAAAGAGATTGAACTTAGAAAATCAGGAACAAGAGTCATATTTACTCTTCCTGAAGATGCTCTTTATGTGGTTCTTAAATAATGGTTAGATGGTTAGTTAGTTAGTTAGTTAGATGTCTGAATAGGTCAGCCATTGAAAAAGAAGAAGAAATTATGAATTAAAAAGTTAGGTAGGGGTGAAAATTTTTTCACCCGAACTAGGGGCGAGTCACCTGTGTGACGGCAAGTAATTGTCGTCCCTAGAAAAAATAAAAAAGGGAAGAAATGATAGAAGAAGCAAAATGGATTAGTGGAGAGAATTTGGGAGGAAAGAAGTTTTCACCTCCTGCCTCATATTTTCGCAGAGAATTTGATTTGAACAAAGAAATTGCAGAAGCCAAGCTCTGTATAACCTCTCTCGGGGTATATGAGTGTGAAATTAACGGAGAGAAAGTTGGGGATCATGTTCTTGCTCCGGGGTGGACAGTATTCGACAAGAGAGTTACATTTCAGACCCATGATGTGAAATGCTTTCTGAAAAAAGGAGAGAATGCTATTGGAGCTGTTGTAGGGGATGGTTGGTATTGCGGACATTTAGCAAGCAATCCTCGGGAACATTATGGTGAGATTACAGAACTGTTATGTGAGCTATCCGTTTCATATACAGATGGTACAACAGAAACCATTGTAAGTGATGATGATTGGGTAACAAATCATGGACCAATTCTTGCTTCGGATCTGCTTATGGGTGAAACATATGATGCAAGGCGAGAGTTGGGGAATTGGTCTAAGCCCGGTTACAATGCTTATGACTGGAAGGCTGTTAAAGTTAATGAGCATGACATTTCCATTGAGCAGCCAATTGCACCACCGGTTCGACGTATCGAAGAGATAGTCAGTATAGGTGAAACTATTATTGGCGGAGAACGTATTATTGATCTCGGTCAGAATTTTACAGGTCGCGCAAAGTTTCGTTTCACCTCAAAACCGGGCTGCACGCTAACTTTTCGTTATGCGGAAATGCTGCAGGACAACGGTCAGCTATATACAGAAAATTTACGTGGTGCAAAAGCCACGGACTATTATACCTGTGCAGGGGAAGGTGTGGTTGAGTGGGAGCCTTTGTTTACCTTTCATGGTTTTCGTTATGTTGGAGTTCAAGGACTTGCTGCCGATGATATTTGTGAAGTTACAGGTGTTGTTCTTCATAATGACATGCCTGTTACCGGTGGGTTCAGCTGTTCTCATGAACTGTTAAATCAGCTGGAACATAATATTCTTTGGGGACAGAAAAGTAACTTTCTTGAAGTTCCGACAGATTGTCCTCAAAGGGATGAGCGTTTAGGTTGGACAGGAGATGCACAGGTTTTTATCCGCACTGCAGCTTCTCACATGGACGTTCAGTCATTTTTTCATAAATGGCTGCAGGATATGAGAGACGATCAGAATCCAAATGGTGTGGTTCCTTCGATCATTCCAAATATTATGGCATTTTGTCTTGAAGATGATGGTAATTCAGCGTGGGCTGATGCCGCTGTAATTTGTCCATGGACTATATATTTATGTTATAATGATGTTGATATTTTGAAAGAACATTATGACTGTATGACTGCATATATGAAATATATTGCCGAGAACAAGGTTATAGATAATATTCGTTGTCATCCGGAACTTAAAGTATGGGGTGGTTTTGGTGACTGGCTTGCCCTCGATGGCAGCGGAAAAACTGATGGTGGAACTCCTAAAGATTTAATTGGAACTGCATTTTATGCAAATAATGCAGATCTGATTTCTCGTATTGCAGCAATTATCGGTAAGAATGAAGATGCAGTCAAATATAGAAATCTGCACAAAGAGATAGTATCCGCTTTTCAAAATCGTTATATTACTCCGGATGGATTGCTGGCATCAGGAACACAGACATCATATGTTCTTGCATTACACTTTGGGCTTGTTCCTGAAAATGCAAAAGAAGAGGCCGCAAATATGCTGGTTCGTAATATTCGTGATAATGGAATGCATCTGGCAACTGGTTTTGTTGGAACACCTTATCTTCTTGATGTTCTGGAGCAGACAGGTCACATTGATGTTGCATATGAGCTGTTGGAACAGGAAACATTTCCGTCATGGCTGTTTCCGGTTAAAAATGGAGCAACAACAATCTGGGAACGTTGGGATGGTTGGACACCGGATAAAGGTTTTCAGTCTCCGGGTATGAACTCTTTCAATCACTATGCATATGGTTGTGTAGGGGACTGGATGATTCGTACTGTTGCCGGTTTGGATCTTGATGAAGATAAACCCGGATTTGAGCATATTATTTTTCATCCTCGTCCGGGTGGCACAATTACCTGGGCTGAAGCATATCTGAACACATCATATGGTAAGACAGAAATTCATTGGGAACTTAAAGATGATTCTTTGATTATCAAGATGGTTGTTCCAGAAGGAGCAACTGCTGCATTTATTCCTCCGCAAGGTTGGAAAGGAAACATAGAAGAACTCACTTCAGGTACACAACAATTGTTGTTAAAGAATTAAATATCAAAACAAAGCATATTCTTTTGGGCTCTTTTAGAGATATAAAGTTTTGTGTGGCATAGGCGGGTTCTCAATTTTTGCATTTATTTGTCTTACCATTCCTCTTCTTACTTTATTCATAATTTTGGTATTGTCTTAAAAAATGCTTTTGTTGTCAATAAACACATCGGTGGATTGAAAATTACTTTAAAGAGTATTATGAAACCCTATTTTTCTGGTTAAACACTCTTTTCGGCGGGTTGAAGCACCCCGACCCTACAGTTGCTGATGCTGTAAACAACGCTAAACCATTGATTTGAAGGTGCTTTGTAGGGTCGGGGTCCGTGACCCCGCCTTTTAAATATATTTTTCTGGTTTATCACCCAAAAAGACAAAAAACAGAAAATCATTTCTTGATTATATTGGCTAAAACTAATAAAAATAACCACAACCATAAATCTAAGTATTATGAAAAACGGGAAATCAGCTTTGATTATTAGGGCGTTGATTTTTCTGGTGTAAATTATCTTTACCAGTTGTGCAGTTAAAATCTTCTATAACTAGACCATTATTACAGACCTTAACCCTTTATAATCCGGATATGTTCATCTTTTTGCTATATAATAAAAAAAGGTATCGCATTATCTTTAACTTTTTAGTACAATAAGAAGCGATAATATTTATGGAACTTATGTGAAAGAAAAATTATAATTATGTTAGATGATGATAAAGAAAAAAACAGAGAAAAAAAAGATGATTTGCATGAAGAAAAGACCCCGCTGAAGCCTTCACCGATTAAATCTATAATTTTGTGGTTAATAATTATTGGCACCTTTATTTTATTAACTCAAATGTTTAGCAATAGCGGGGCAATGAGTGGAGCAACTAAAACTATTTCCATTTCTCAATTCAGGAAAAATGTTGAAGCCGGTCAAGTTACTTCCTGTCAATTTGCAAATGATATGTCCGGGGGAGAATACATCTCTTACGAATTGATATCTGATGACATCAAAGCAACGCCTACAAAGTATAAAGTTTACCTTGATAATGCAGTTAGTGGAGATATTGGTATTTTTCTGGAAAAGCATGGAGTTGACGTGGGCGTAGCTCCTCCGCAGAATCGTATGGCCTGGGAAATATTTGGTTCGCTAATACCAGTTATTCTTATTTTTGGTGTCTTATATTTTTTAATTACCAGGCAGATGAAGAACGCCGGTGGAGGAGCAATGACTTTTGGCAAAAGTCGTGCCAAGCTTTTGAAAGCAGATACTCATAAAATAACATTTAAAGATGTTGCAGGTATCGATGAAGCTCAAGAAGAGCTGCAGGAAGTTGTTGAATTTTTGAAAGATCCACACAAATTTCAAAGTCTTGGCGGAAAAATTCCAAAAGGAGTATTATTGGCCGGACCTCCGGGAACCGGTAAAACTTTGCTTGCAAGGGCAATTTCCGGCGAGGCAGGAGTACCTTTTTTCAGTATTAGCGGTTCTGATTTTGTTGAGATGTTTGTGGGAGTTGGGGCATCCCGTGTCAGAGACATGTTTTTGCAGGGCAAAAAAAGTGCACCATGTCTGATTTTTATTGATGAAATAGATGCAGTCGGCAGAAGTCGTTTTTCCGGTATTGGCGGAGGTCATGATGAACGTGAACAGACATTGAATGCTTTACTTGTTGAGATGGATGGTTTTGAGAGTACTGAAGGCGTAATTATTATTGCTGCTACTAACAGACCTGATGTTCTTGATCCGGCACTTCTGCGTCCCGGACGTTTTGACAGACAGATAGCAATTGATCTTCCAAATGTTGATGGAAGAGAGAAGATTCTTGAGATTCATGCTAGAGATATAACTGTTGATCCGAATGTTGATTTGCGTAGAGTTGCCAGAGGTACTCCTGGTTTTTCCGGTGCAGATTTGAGAAATCTTTTGAATGAGGCAGCTATTCTTGCAGCACGAGAAGAGAAAGAGGCCGTTGATCATCCTGCTTTGGATGAAGCAAGAGATAAGGTCTGCTGGGGTCGTGAACGTCGCGGTAAGATTCTTGACGACAAAGAGAAGAAAATAACTGCTTTTCATGAGGCCGGTCATGCTATTGTTATGGAATTGACGGAAGAGAGTGAACCACTGCACAAGATTACAATTGTACCTCGAGGTATGGCATATCTTGGAGCAACGATGCAGCTGCCGGAAAAAGATCGTTATATGGAAGGTAGAGTTAAGATGTTGAGTACGATTACCAGTTTTATGGGTGGTCGAGTTGCTGAAGAACTGGTTTTTGGTGACATTACATCGGGTGCGAGTTCAGATTTGAAGCAGGCGACAGCTATTGCTCATCTAATGGTTTGTGCATGGGGAATGAGTGAAAAGCTTGGTCCAAGAACTTATGGTTCCAATGAGGAAGTAATGTTTTTGGGGCGTGAAGTTTCCCGTAACAAAGATTTTAGTGAAGAGACATCCAGAATGATTGACGAAGAGGTCGCAAAAATCATCAATGGCTGTTATGAAGATGCCAAAAAGTATTTGAAAGAGAATATGGAATCTTTAAAAAAACTTGCAGAGTTATTGCTTGTGGATGAGACTGTTGAGGGGTGTATTGTCAAGGAAATTCTTGAGAATGGCAGACCTTTGACAGCGGAGGAACGCAGGGAGAGAGAGCCTAAGAAAGAAGAAGATAATGAAGAGCCAAAAGAAGAGGAAGAAAAGGTTGTAGCTTCAGAAAATATTGAACAAGATGTTGAAGAAGAAGTTGAGGAAGCAGAAACAAGTGTGTGAATTTGAAAATGTGAATTATGGGAATGATGTGATTTTTGCAGCCAAGAGATTAAGCATTTCGCACTAGAATCTAATATATTTTTTCTTTCATTTTTTGTGTTAATCAGGGGAAATTGGGTATGGAAAGAAATTTCAGATGCGGTCGTTTTGATTTGCCGGTTGGTGGTGATATGCCTTTGATTATGGGGATTTTGAATGTTACGCCGGACTCTTTTTCTGATGGTGGTAATTTTTTTGATGTTGATTTTGCTGTCAGTCATGCAGAGGATATGATTGAACAAGGAGCTTCAATTATAGATGTCGGCGGGGAGTCAACTCGACCGGGAGCGGCACCTGTTTCTGTAAATGATGAGATTGCACGGACAGAACCTGTTGTCCGTGAATTATCTGAAAAGGGTATAGCAATCTCTATTGACACTTTTAAGGCAGAGACTGCAAAGAGAGCAATTGAGGCAGGTGCTTCTATTGTCAACGACATATCCGGATTGGAAGATGATGAGGATATGGTTGATGTGATATGTTCAAATGATGTAGGGATTATTGTTATGCATAAACAGGGAATTCCTGCCACAATGCAGATTAACCCTATATATGATGACATTGTTAACGATGTGGCAGGCTATTTGAAGCAAAGAGTTGATATGCTTGTCGGACTTGGTGTGTCAAGGGAAAGAATATGTGTTGATCCGGGCATTGGCTTCGGCAAGAAACTTGAACACAATATTGCTTTGCTTCAGAATATTGATTTGCTTAAAGATACGACAGGATGTCCTGTTTTGATAGGGCTTTCCCGCAAAAGTATGCTTGAACAAATTACCGGCAGTGATGTCCGCAATAGGCTAGCCGGCAGTTTGGCGGGGTTATGCTTTTGTATGACAAAGGGTGTGGACATCATGAGAGTACATGATGTCAGGGAGTCGGTTGATGCCGAAAAAGTGTTTTTTGCTCTGCAGCACAAAAAGATGCGTAAATGCACAAGTTTGTAAATGAGTAAATATGGCGTAACAAGAAAATTTGGTATTTGGTTCAGAAACAGAGTTTTTTGAACTTATACAGAACGGAGAACTTTTTAAATGACAGGAAGATATAATGAATTTTGATTTTATATATGAAATTCCCATATATATGACTTTTTCAAGTATTATTCAGATCTTGGTGCTTTCAATTATATTTTATTATATTTTTATATTTTTGAAAGGAACAAGAGGTGCTCAAATTTTGCTTGGAATGGTTATATTTATTATTGTTTTAATATCTTTAACCAACTTTTTTCATCTTGAGACACTGAACTGGATACTTGGGCGAATTTCCGTATATCTTGCATTGGCATTTTTAGTTATATTTCAGCCGGAAATCAGGCGAGCACTTGCAGAACTTGGCAGGCAACCTGTTTTTACAGTTAATATGGCAAGCAGAACAGGTGTTGACAATATTATTAATGCAGTTATACGGCTTGCGGAGAAGCGTGTGGGATGTCTGATTGCAATCGAAAGGGAAAAAGATTCTCAGGACATAAGAGAGAGTGGTATTTTGCTTGACGCGCCGGTTATATCAGAGTTGATTCAGACAATTTTTTATCCTAAGACACCTTTACATGATGGAGGCTTAATTATTGGTGAAAATAAGATTAAGGCCGCCAAGTGTATTTTTCCTTTATCTCAGAATCAGGATTTGTTTAAGCAACTCGGCACACGTCATAGAGCAGCTGTCGGCATGAGTGAAGAGTATGATTGTGTTGTTATTGTTGTATCAGAAGAAACTGGCTCAATATCTGTTTCCTATCGAGGTCGTCTAAGTCGTGGTATGAACGAGGAAAAATTGAGAAGATTTCTGGAAGCACTGCTGTTCAAAGATGCTAAAAGTAGTGTTCTGAAACGTGCACAGGAGCAGCTGGATCTAACTCCAGAGGGAATTGCTAATACTGAAAAAAGAAGCAAGAGTGGTGAATAGAACAATGAAAAAAAAATTAAAAAAGATCAAATTATTTTTCAGAGTTAATTGGCACTTAAAGATACTATCTATTGTATTGGCTTCAGTTACTTTTTTTACCGTCGAGAGATCAACTAGATTTGAAGTGTCTTATACCATACCATTGGAAATTAAGATTGAAGATGCCGGTATAGCAATTTTGGATCAAGATACTCGAAAGGTTGAAGTTGTTTTTCGAGGAACACAGAAAGACGTAAGAGAGCTTCAGCCGGAAAACTTAAAAGCTGTCATAAAAGCTTCCGGTGATCTTCAGACTTCTGAACCTACAAGATTAAAGATATATCCAAAGAGTATTGAGGTCGGAAGGTTTGTAAAGATTGTTAATATAATTCCTTCATATGTTAATGTTACGTTCAGTGAAGAGGGAACCAAACAAGTTTTTATTGCCAAGCCCAATATGATTGGTAAACCATTTTTTGGTGTTGCAGAACTGGAATATGAACCCAATTATACACTTGTGACAGGTCCGGAACAGAGATTGCCATCCTTGAATATCCTGGCAACAGAACCTGTTGATATTGACGGCAGAGTGGCATCATTCTCAAAAACAGTTAAAATTCTCCATCCAAGTGCAGATTGGATTTCAGCATTGTCTCCGGAGTATGTTACTGTGAAAGTCAATATTATAACTAAACATGAAACAAAGGTTTTTGAAAATTTGCCCATAAGGATAATAAGTAGACCTACATCAAACTATTCCATATTAGTTATTCCGCAAACTGCAAGTGTTACAGTTCAGGCCAGAGAGGATGTTTTAAACAAGATAGTGAAAGATGATATATCTGTATTTGTTGATATAACATCATTTAATGAGAGTGGCGATTATGAAGTACCTCTGAGTATATTCTTGCCCGAGGATGATAATGTTAGTAAGAAGGTTGAACCCAGTACTGTCAAAGTTAAATTTAAAGTGGAAACAGAATAGATATGGCTATAAAAGAACAAAAAAAACAACATTCAGAAAATAAAAAAGCATTAAGATGTGGTATCGGTATAGTTCTTTTAGGATTTTCAATTTTTTCAATTTTAAGCTTTATTTCATATGACTGGCAGGATATATCATATTTGAAGACTCCTCCAAATAATCCGACAACCAATGTTATTGGTCCAATTGGAGCCTGGACGACCTATTTTTTGTTGAATATTATTGGTTTTGCATCATTTCTAATACCTTTGTGGCTGATAGTCTTTGGAATAAAAATGACATTTTTTTCCAACAGAAGAGTGACATCCAGTTTTTTATGGTGTCTGAGTTTAACGTTTTCAATTTCCTGTTTGCTTGAATTGAATCCTGAACCTTGGCAAGATGCTGTAGAGTATTTTAATATGGATTTTGCCGGAGGAATAATTCAGTATTATTTAGTTCGATTTTTATTGGTAAGGTATCTTAGTCATGTTGGTTCAGGTATTCTGTTGTATCTGTATTTTGGTATATCTTTAGTCATGTTTATCGGCTATAGGAATATTATCAGGTTTTTTATGTTTATAGGTCATGTAACAGCTTGGTTGTTCCATCGTACAATGAAAGCAATTGAAAATATGGGCGGAAATGAGTACGAACAGCCCGAGCCTAATTACGCTGAACCTAGAATTCAGAGAACGACACGTATTAAATCTGACGTTTCAGTTGTCAGACCTATTGAGAACAACAGTATAACTCGCCCGGCAACTGTAGTTCGATCGCAGGAAGAGAAAAAGAAGCTCAAACCAATGCCGGATATTTTCAGCAAAAAAGATGAGTCGAATGAAACTAAAGATTTAAAAGATACTAAGGAAGAAGTTTTTGCACCTAAGACAAATGTAAACAAGTCTGAGTCTAATTATAAACTTCCGCCTATTAGTATTCTGAAGCCTATTCCTGCAGCAGCAACAGAGAAGCTAAATGTTGATACAGCACTTATGTCAAGAATCATTGAAGAGACATTGGAAGAGTTTAATATTCCTGTGGAAGTAACACATGCTGATGTTGGTCCTGTGGTTACCAATTACGAACTTGTTCCGGCAAGAGGTGTGAAACTTCAAAGAATTGGAGACTTAAGCAATAACCTTAAAATGGCACTATCAGCGACATCTATTCGAATTCAGGCACCAATTCCGGGTAGGAGTGTTGTTGGTTTGGAAGTTCCTAACCCTAGTTCAAAGATGGTATTTCTAAGACAACTTCTTGAGGGATCAGCATTAAAGAAAAAGAAGATACATCTTCCTCTTTTTTTAGGAATGGATGTAAGCGGTAAGGATTTGGTTGCGGATCTTGCGGACATGCCGCATGTGCTGATTGCCGGTGCAACAGGTGCAGGCAAGTCGGTGTCAATGAACTCAATTCTTACAGGTCTGTTGATGACTCGTACACCAGAGGATTTAAGGTTGATTCTGGTAGATCCAAAACGTGTTGAATTTACAGAATATGATCATCTTCCCCATCTGGTAGTTCCGGTTATAACAGATCCTAAAAAGGTTGCCATTGGTTTGAGATGGGCTATCAATGAAATGGATAAGAGATATAAGATGTTCCAGAAGGCTAAAGTAAAGAATATTGTAGGTTTTAATACGAGAAATATTAAGGTGCAGCCCGAACTTTTTGAAATGGAAGAAGATCAAAAACCTAAACAAAGTGAAGATTTGCCTGAGAAACTGCCATATATTGTAATTATAATTGATGAACTGGCAGATATTATGATGGTTGACGGCAGCGAAGTTGAAGGTGCAATTGCAAGGTTGGCTCAATTGTCGCGTGCTGTGGGTATACATATGATTTTAGCAACACAACGTCCAAGCGTTAATGTTATTACAGGTACAATTAAGGCAAATATTCCCAGTCGTATTGCATTTCAGGTTGCACAAAAGAATGATAGTAGAACAATTCTTGATGCATCAGGTGCTGATGCTTTGATTGGAAAAGGTGATATGCTGTTTTTACATCCTAGATCAAAAAATTTACTTAGAGCTCAAGGTGCATTTAGTCCCGATGAGGATATTGTAAGTGTTACAACATTTATAAAAGAACAGGCTACACCTGAATATGATACAGGTATGAAGGCAGAAATTGATAAACCTGTAGAAGATAATGATGTAAAAAAATCAGGTTCTTCTTCCGGCGGTGGTTCCGGTGGAGGAAGACAGCCGGATGATGAAATTGATATGTCAGATGACCCATTGCTAGAGAAAGCTCTTGATATAATTAGAGAAACAAGAAGAGCTTCTACATCATCTTTGCAGAGACGATTAAGAATTGGTTACACAAGGGCTGGTAGAATTATTGATACCCTCCAGGACAAAGGCATTGTCGGACCTCCAAAGGGTTCAGAACCGAGAGAAATTCTGGTAGATTTAGATGGCGATATTCCTACAAACAGTTCAGACTTTAACGAAGATGATGAGGATCTTGAAGATCCGGAAGTGGTTGATAATGAAAAAAACAATGAATTTGATGATGATATAGAAGAAAGAGAGGTGTAATTATGGCACTAGGACAAGTTTTAAAAGAGGCAAGAGAAAGCAAAGACCTGACAGTTTCAGAAGTTGCTGTTATTACAAGAATGACTTCTCAAATTGTTTCAGAAATTGAAAAAGAAGATTTTCATAGATTTACTGCAGGACTTTATTGGAGAAGTTATATAAAGCTTTATGCAGAAACAATGAATGTTGACCCCGAACCGCTAATCGAAGAGTTCAAGAATATCTTTAATAAAAAAAATACGGAAAAACCAGCCGAGCAAATCCCAAAACCAGTAAAAAAAAGAGATTATAATATCTTTCCAACAGGAGAAACTGCTTTGGAAAAAATGGAAAAAAAGAAAAAATTTAGCGAGAACATGGATAGCTGCAAAAATAACCTAGACAAGTTCAGCAAAAAAGCTTCTCCGGTTTTGAAAAGTTTTTCAACAAAGAGTATGGTCCTAATGAAGCAGTTTTCCGAAAAAACAGTAATATGTTTTTTAAATCTCAAAAAAGCTAATCCCAAATATCTTTATGGATCTTTAGGTGCAATTATTGCTTTGATAGTTATCATTATCGCAGTTTCATCATTCAGGTCATACAGAAAAGAGCATCCAAAAACTGTACAGGAAATTGTTGTTACAGAAGTTCGTGCAGGAATAGAAGCCCCTGAACCATATTTTGACAATTAAAGAGGTAACTTCTCAAAAACTTTTCAAAAAAATATGCCGTAAGTTAAAAAAAATGGAAATATTTCTTTTTTTTTGTTGCAAAATTATGATATGTATGATTA
>CAYTUX010000064.1:0-17341 GCA_964441455.1 uncultured Victivallales bacterium
CATGTGTAGTTCTCCTGTTTTTTTGTTGCTTACCGCATTATAACAAATGCGGCGGGAGACTACACTTTTAAAATTTTAACAATGGGAAGGACACTTCCAGATTTTTTCTTGTCCAACCGAAAAATTAAGGTCATAATTATTATTACCAAAAAAAAAGCTCCAGAATTCATTCTGGAGCTTTGCTCAATTTCTATATTCAATTACATTAATTAGAACAAGAATATGGCAAAACTCCATTCTTAAAATAGTAGTAATAATAAAAGCTAAATGTAAAAAAGACAAAGTAAGAGCGTAATCCAACCAAAGATGAATCTAATCTGTTACCATTTTTTAAGTTTGCTGTCATTATTATTTTGCCACTTTATATTGTTTATTAATGGTGCCGGGGGCGGGACTTGAACCCGCACAGTGTTGCCACCGTCAGATTTTGAGTCTGATGCGTCTGCCAATTTCGCCACCCCGGCATTTATGAACACCCACAGAAAAATTACTGTAATGTCCAATCAAAAACAGAATATAACAAATGAAAACACCAAATGCAAAAAAAAAATTAAATATCAAATGGTTTTTATTTCAAAATAGGGGTTTTTTATACTACTTTGCTAAAAATAAGTGATAATGCGGTGAATAAAACTTCTAATCTCCGCAAAATATGTACACATTGAATTGTGGTGCCTTAGCCCGCATATTTTATTGATTTTCGTAAAAAATTCGGGTTAGAAAAACACTTTCAAAAGCTTCAAAATGCCTTGACTCCACGGAACCCTATGTGAAATTCCGCTTGCTTTCTCAAAGTTTTTCATGTTTTCTAAATACCAATGATAATTTCTTAATAGAGCATCTTTGTTGGAAAATTTTGGTGCAAAACCAAGTTCCTTTTCGGCTTTTTCAATTGAGACAAATGAGTCCTCGCAGGCGGTCTCATATACCCACTTATAAAGTGGTGAAAGATGAAGCACCTCCAGAAACCTTAAAACCAGAATCGCAGGCTTTGCAGGAGAACCAATAATTTTCTTTCCAAACCCGGCTTCATCAAGTACAACCTGATAATCCTCCCGCATTGTTGTAAAATCTTTTGCTCCAATATTAAAGGTATCATTAACCACTTGTTCATCAAGTGTCAATGTCAACCAGATAGCAGAACATAAGTCTTCAACATCAAGTAGTTGATACCTGTTATGACCCATGCCAATCATTGGAAAGTTCTTCCCGTCCTTTGCCCAATCATATAGTAAAGCAAAAACTCCCAGTCGCTCCGGTCCGATAAATGATTTCGGACGAATAATCGGAACACACATCCCTTTCTCCCGATATTTCAAACAGCACTCTTCGGCTTTAATCTTAGCTTCTCCATAATGTCCGACACCAATTAATTTGTCTGTCTCAAATAGAGGATGATGATCCGGAATACCATATACAGCTGTGGATGAAATTTGAATGAATTTTTCTACTTTAAGTTGATAGGCTGCTTCTAAACAGTTGGTAGTGCCGTCAATATCTGTTGTAAATATATCTTCCTCTGAATATAATGGTAAAGCCGCTG
This sequence comes from uncultured Victivallales bacterium, assembly GCA_964441455.1. Lineage (GTDB taxonomy): Bacteria > Verrucomicrobiota > Kiritimatiellia > JAQICX01 > JAQICX01 > JAQICX01. The sequence goes on from CAYTUX010000064.1 coordinate 1,544, forward strand.
CTGTATGTATAACCCAATCCGCTCGTGCCATTGACTCTTTTACTAAATCAAAATCCCTGATGTCTCCGACAATTGACTTAACCTTATCCTTTTCAGGATAATCAAATTCAATCAAATCAAAACTGACAATATCGGTTATACCCTTGCCGAGAAGATAACGAATAAGATTGATACCAAGAAAACCGCTACCGCCTGTTATAAAAACTTTTTTATCCATTATATGTTCCTTTTCTTTTTCAATGGTTCTGTCAAAAATGACAGCCCAGCTGCTAACTTAGTCGCTGGGCTGCCATTTTTGGCAGAACCTTTTTCAATCTTTGTGAACGTTTATATCTATTGAGCTGTTGGGATCAAGATTCTTTGCTCCCGTTGCAAATGCAATATATGTCCAACCTGTAAAAATCATCTCTAAAGAGATTACAAAACCGATAAACCATATTCCTGAAATTGGCCAGCTGGACAGTAACATAATGCCTAAAATTAAAGATAATATGCCGGAAAAAAGTCCAATTGACCACTCTTTGGAATAGTTGTGGTTTAATGAAATTATTGCCTTTAAGACTCCTGCAACAATAAGAAAAACAGCAATGATATATGTGAAAATTATTCCCGCCTCTATGGGATTGTTAAGAAAACTTATACCGGCTATAACATAAATCAATCCAAGAATTAGCTTTAAGATACCTGCCTGCCAGCGCGGCGATACAACAACATGAGAAATTTGTGCAATACCCGCAATCATCAACAGGATGCTCAAAACTATCATAAACACTTTTGTTACAAGAAACGAACTGCCTATTCCGATAAAACCGAAAATAATAAGTACTATTCCTAGAATTAAAAACCATTTGCTGTTTTCTTGTATCTTCTTTATATCAATTGAAACTCTTACATCATTCATATTTTAATTAACCTTTCAAATTATTATTAAGTTAGCAATGTGTAAAGAATATCTTTTTATTATAATTCTTGCAAGCATATCTTCTTCATTTCCTGAAAAATTTTCGATTTAACTCTTTTAACGAGTGGAAGATAATTGTCGGCTTTCCGGAGGGTGAAGTATAAGGCATGCCTGTTTTAGCAAGATTATCAACCAAGCTTTGCATCTCAGCTTCACCTAAATTATCATCATTTCTAACTGCACCATAACATACTGCCTTTGCAACAAACTCTTTGCTTATTGCCTCTTTGGCATTACGGGAACAGGAGAACTCTATCTCTAAGGAAAGCTCCCTCAATATTGCTTCAGGTGATGTATTAGCAAAAAAAGCCGGTAACTCATCAATCATAAAAGTATTACTGTCAAATTCTGTAATTCCAAAACCATGTGCATTTAAAAAATCCATACTGGTTCTTATTCGTTCCGCCTCTTTGCCGTTCATTGCAACAGTTTCCGGTATCAATAGCTTTTGTGTCTCTATTTTGTTGTTGTCAATTGCCTCAATATACTTTTCATATAAAATACGCTCATGTGATGCCCGGGGATTCATGATAAAATAACCGTCTTCAAGCTCAAAAATACCATAAAAATTATCAATTTTACCAACATATCTGCACCATCTCCAGGGACTCCCTGTTGTATGAATATCCGAATCATCAATGTTCGGTTCCTCTTGTGGAAGGTTTTCAACATCCTCCGGTTCAAAACTTATTTTCCTCTTTGGATATAACGATGGTTTTGAAGTTTTGTCAAATGTATTCATATCAAGCTGAGAATATGTATCTTTAGGTAACTGTGGCTTGAATGTGGCAAACGGATCATCATCGCTTTGTGCGTTTGCATCTGCTTTGTTTGAAAATGTCTTGCGAATGGATTCTGATATGGCATTCTTAACCATATCCGGAAAATGAAAGCGTACCTCTTTTTTTGCCGGATGAACGTTTACATCAACCTGTTCAGGAGGCATATCAATATATAGAAAAAGAATTGGACGGCGGTCACTCCTCATCAAACCCTTATATCCATCTTGAATACCAATGTTTATAATTGATGCAGATGCAGGACGATTGTTGATGAACACAAATTGCTCAGATCTGTCAGGTCTTGAACAGGTGGGTAGTCCAGCAAATCCCGAAATCATGATATCTTTATATTTAAATTCTACAGCCTTTAGATTAAGCATATATTCAACACCAAAAAGATCATGAACTCTGTCATCTAAATTACAGCCTGATGGAAGTCGATATATATTCTTGCCATCAACTCTTAGCCCCATCCCAACACGGTAGTGGGCTAGAGCCTGAAGAAAAAAACAGCTGCGAATATGATTCTGTTCTGTTTGAGCTGTCCTCATAAATTTTTTTCGTGCAGGAAGATTGTAAAATAGGTCTCTCACATCTATTGTTGTACCATTCGGACAACCTACAACTTGAACATCAACAAGTTGTCCTCCATTTATAACAAGTTCGGTTCCCTCAATCTCTCCATCAAGACATGTCTGCAATCTAAATCGGGAAACTGATGCAACCGCTGCAAGAGCTTCCCCTCTAAATCCCATCGTATATATTCGCTCAATATCCTCAACTTCGCTGATTTTACTCGTTGCCTGTTTTTCAATGGACATAATGGCATTGTCTCTATCCATTCCAGAACCGTTGTCTCGAACAGAGATCAATCTACGCCCTCCTGCAACAATATCAACGTCAATTTGTGTTGCTCCCGCATCAAATGAATTCTCTATAAGCTCTTTAACAACTGATGCCGGACGGTCAACTACTTCGCCTGCCGCAATTTTATTGGCAACACTTATCGGTAATAATTTTATTTTCTTTGCTTCAATCATTTGTATAATATAACACTTTTAAACAAAATACTTCAAGCAATATGATTTCTTTTCTTTTTTTCTCCTATTTTTCTGGTTAAACTTCTTTTTCGGCGGGGTGAAGCACCCCGACCCTACAATTGGTGATTCTGCAATCAACGTTAACCTGTTAATCTGAAGGTTTTTGTCGTGTCTGGGTTCCTGACCCAGCATTCAAAATAATATTTTTTAACTTTATCACCCAAAAAGATAAAAATCAAAATTTGATTCCTTAATTTTATTGGTTAAAATGAATGTTTGTATCGTCAACCAGAAATCTAAGGTTATCCTTAACCTTACGGTTGCTTTATTTCTCTGCTCGCTGGCCAGCTACTAAGTATAAAAACATTTAACAAACTTACATTTCACTTTTATTTTAATAGCTAAGCCAAGAAATCAAATATCATTTGCTGATTTTACAGGACATTAGACTACGTTTCATCCTGTTGACACACGACCAAAGGGAATTCGCTTGAGCCAGCGTCAGCAATGAGTAAAACGAATGGCTTACCGCCAGCCGCCTCGTTAAGGCGGTTGTACAAGTGAGTGTTTTTTTTAAAACCATAAAATTAAGGTTAGTTTAAAAGTTTTCGTCAAATATAATTTCTTTAGGTTCAGGGATCAGCGAGTCATCTGTTATCATTGCGTCATTTAGTTCGGCATTATAATCCGGATCTATCCACCAGTATGAGATTACAGAGCTTTCACCACCAAATTTTGAAAGAACAGTATCCGGTTTTCCGAATTTATTCCAGTACAACAGGCGAGTAGACTTTATATTCCACAGCAGTATATATGGGCATGAATCTGTCAATATTGCATCAATTTCACGACAAATTTCATTTCTTTTTTGAATATCAAAGATTGATTTCTGCTTTTCAATGAGCTCATCCACTTTTGAATTTTTAAATCCTGTAAGGTTATTGCCGCCTTTTCTGTCAGCTTCTTTTGAAAACCACATTGATTCGGGGTCTTTAAAGATTCCGGCTCCATATGCTGCAGTAGTCATGTCAAAATTAAACTGATCCATATCTTTCATCCAGGCAGCCCAATCTTTTTTTTCTATTTCCATTTTTATTCCAGCTGCAGCCAGATCTTCTGAGTATATAGCAAGATACTTGTCGAAGCCTGAGTCACGAGCCAGATATTTGAAAGTAAACTCTTTCCCGTTTTTTTCCAGGATCCCCTTATTGTTTATTTTCCATCCGGCCTCTTTAAGGAGAGCTTTTGCTTTTTCCGGGTTATATTCGTAGTTTGGGTTACTGCAAGGGAAATCTTTTGAATACAAATCCTCATAGTACGATTTATGCAGAAAGTATTGGTCATATGCCAGAGTTTTATTCATATGTTCTCTGTTTACTAAGTGTGCCAGGGCTTTTCTGAGTTTTGGATCATTAAAAGGTTCGCGTCTCATATTCATTGCAAAACCCTGAAATCCTACAGGTTTATGGTTTGTAATTTTCTGTTTGATAATCCAGTTTTTCATGAATTTATCACCACTTGTTTCTTTCATCCATAGGCGAGACGTGTATACAGGAAAAACATCCATTTTACCTTTTTTGAACTCTTCAAATGCATTTATTCTGTCAGAGTAGTATCTAAATGTAATTGTGTCAAAATTGTATATATTCTGATTTCTTTTGTAGTTCTTCTGCCACCAGTCATTTCTTCTTTTCAGCCTACTTAAGGTTCCTGATCTTATCTCCTCTATTTTATATGGTCCGGATACAACAGGAAACTGAGTGTTCTGTTCATTGAAATTTTTGTCTTTAAAGGCATGTTTCGGCAGGATTTGGAATCCACCTGCAGCACCAAGATTTCTCCAATGTATTGTGTCTGTTGTAAAGCGAACAAACTTATTGCTGACAATTTCAGGTTCTTTAAAAACACTTAAGCTGACTTTATGTGGGGTTGTCAGGTTGGTAGGGTTCATAATTGCATTAAAAGTCCAAACGACATCTTCAGCTGATATAGGTTTGCCATCGCTCCACCTGGCATTTTCATCCAGCTCAAATGTGAAAGTCTTTTTATCTTCAGAGATTGTCCATTTTTTTGCGATATTTGCAGTATAATCTGCCGTAATTGGGTCCATACCTATCAGAGTCTCATACAACAAGCCGAATACTTCTGATGCAGTATAACTGGTTTCAAGATAATAGTTAAATGATTTCGGGAATTGTCCGCCGAAGATATTTATATTTCCGCCGGGAATTGCATTATCAGAAGCAATTGGGTTAATCTTATCCTGTCCATAAATGTTAGATGTTATTATTATAGCAGACATTATTATTAATATTATTGTTTTCATATTCTTATACTAACTTCTCTTTATTATTATTTGCGATATTCATTAAAAGTGCAATTATGCACCATGAGACAAGCAGACTTGTACCTCCGTAGCTCACAAATGGGAGCGGAAAGCCTTTTGGCGGAATCATTCCTGTTACAGTCGAAATGCTTATGATTGATTGAATTGTAATAGTCATTGTCAGTCCTACAGCAATCATTCTGCCGAAACGGCTAACAGTATGCATTGCTATGCTCAATCCACATATGCATATTATAGTAAAGCATAGAACTACTGAAACAGTTGCTATAAGCCCCATTTCTTCTCCTATGATGGCTAATATAAAATCAGAGCTTGCTTCAGGAAGATAATATTCTTTCTGTATACCATTTGCAAAACCTTGTCCAAATATTCCGCCCCTGGTAAAAGAGATCAGAGATTGCTGTAGATTATATGCTAAATCAGGATATTTTTCCGGGTACAGCCATGCATTTATTCTATTCATTCGGTTGGCGTTAGCAGCAAGGTATCCAATACCTGCTGTTAAACCAAGTGCTCCGACGGGCAACAGATATCGCAGTTGTGAACCACCTTGAATCATTAAAATCAGACCTATTAGTCCAACAAGAGCAAAAGTTCCAAAATCTGGTTCTAAAATTATCAGAGCCAGAAAAGCTGAGAGGAACAGTCCCGGGTAGATTGTCAGATATAGCAATTTATTGTGGTGCTCCATAACATTATTATACCAGCTTGCAAGAACAACAACTAATGATATCTTTGCAAATTCTGAAGGTTGTATTGAGAATCCCATTAATCTGAGCCATCTGTAACTACCATTTATTTCCTTGCCTATTCCAGGAACAAACACCAGAATCAGTGTAAATATAGATAAACCAAAAACAGTCAGGTAATATTTTGACAGTATCTGATAATTAATTTTTAAAATAATGATAACAGGAATGATACTAAGAGATAGCCACATCAGCTGTTTTTTCAGCTTGTCAAACTTTGTGTTTTCAGCTTTATTGTTTTCATAATCGAGTTTTATCTGTTGTAACTGATTAATTTCAAAAGATTTAATATTCTCTGTATATGTAACCTTTCCAATACTGGCAGCTGTTATAATGCCAAAAATTGTAAGTATTAAAGCACATATAAAAATTGTAATTGCAAGCTTAGACATTTTTATTCAAAAAAAAACCGGAAATCACATGTGTGTCTCCGGTATGATTTAATTATCTTTTTTTATTCAGATACATTTGGAATCAAAACAACATCACCTTTTTTGAGAATAGTGTCATCAGGTATGTTGTTGAATTTTGCAATTTCCTCAACCGAGCAACCCCACATCTGTGCAACAGCATGTAAATCTTCTGTTTCAGATGCAACATGTTTGTTTGGTTCCAGGACAGGAGTTGCGATGGCTTCTTCCTGAATTACAGGAGCTGTCGTTGACTGCTCCGGAGTAATGTCTTCTTCGACATCTTCATTAACCATAAAATCTTCATCTAGATTGATCTCAGGAGCTTGTTCAACCGAATCAGGTTTAATAGGCTTTTGTGGTTTGCTATCTATGCTTGGTTTTTTTGTTGCTCCGGGGATGACAAGTTTTTGTCCGACATAAATAGAGTTGTGATCTTTAATTTTGTTTGCGGCGGCCAAGTCAGCAGTTTTAACTCCATAAGCACTTGCAATTTTTGATAAACAGTCACCAGATTTAACCACATATTCTTCTCCGGTAGCAGTTATAGATTTTGCAGTATCATTTCTCGGTGTTGCAACTGTTCCGAATGAAGGAATTGTCAGCTCCTGTCCGACAAATATTTTGTTTTTGTTTTGTATATTATTGATTTCACATAGATCAGCGACTCCAACATTAAATTTTCTTGCAATTTTACCAAGATTGTCGCCTTTTTGAACCTCGTATGTAGTTGTAGGTTCGACCTTTACAACTGTTGTTTCTTCTATTACAACAGTCTCCGGTTGAAAAGGCTGCACTTCTGTCATGGGTAAAATCTCTGCCGGGGGGATATCACTGCCACTTGAACCTTTTATTGTATTTGATGTTGTACATCCTGTTGACAACAGAAAAACACCTGTTAAAGCAACTGAACCGAGAATTATATTTTTTGTAAGCATTTTTTATCTCCAGATAATATGTTTGATTATTAAAAAAATTAAAAACTATTTGCAATTTCCTGAAAAACTTTTCCTCTCTCCTTATATCCGGAGAACTGGTCAAAGCTAGCACATGCAGGTGACAGTAAGATTATATCTCCCTTCTTAGAGTCTTTAAATGCATCTTTCGTAGCTTTTTCAAGAGTTTCAGAATATTCACATGGAACTATTTTTTCCCATGCTTTTAACATAATTTTTCCATCATTCCCTATAAGATATATTTTTTTGACAAATTTTTCCAGCAAATCTTTTATATATTGCAGTTTTTTTTCCTTTAAAATGCCTCCGGCAACCAGAATGATGTTTTTTTCCCTTCCAAAGATCAATAAAGCGGCTTCAAGTGATGCAACATTTGTTGATTTTGAGTCATCAATAAAAGTTCTATCTAAATGTTTTCTTACGAATTGAGTGCGATGAGGAAGAGGTTTAAAGGATTGTATGGTGTTTTGAATTATATCATCAGAAATGTCTATAAAATTTGCGGCAATATATGCCGGAATTGCAATCAGACTTAAAATCTTATTTTGGAACATGGTGTCATCAAGAGAGATAATGATTTTATCATCATATTTAATGTTGCCGTTATCGTAGCAGAATGCGCTTGTATTCTCTTTTGAGTCTGAGAAAGTACAAACTTCTGCACCCGTATTCAAGTTTCCGAACTCATTTAGTGCGGGTTCAAATGCAATTGCCAGATCATCTTCATTCATATTCTTGAATAACATTTTTTTTGCATCGGCATATTCCTGGATAGTTTTATGCCTATCAAGGTGATCTGCTTTTATGTTAAGAAGTATAGCAATCTTTGGTTTAAAGTCATATATCCATTCCAGCTGGAAAGAACTGACTTCAGCAATATAATAGTCCGGTTGCTTATCTTTTAAGACAAATGCAGAAAGCGGAGTTCCATAATTTGCACATGCAACGGCTTTTTTGTCAGAATGATTTATTATGTCTGTAATTAACTTCGTTGTAGTGCTTTTTGCATTACTACCGGTTATTGCAATGATTGGTCTTTTGCAAAAATGGTACGCCAATTCAATTTCAGATATTACCAAAATATTATTTTCAGTTGCAGTCAGATGCAATATATGCTCTTTAGGCATGCCCGGACTTGTGACAACCAAATCAAATTCTTTAAGCTTGAGTTTCTCCAGAACACCATCAATATTGTCTGTTACATCAATATTTAATTTTTTGCATGTCAGCTCTATTTTCGATTCCTGCAAAAAGTTTTTGTCATATATATAGACATTTTTTTTAAGGTTCTGCAGTAACTTTGCAGCTTCTATGCCGCTTTTTCCTGCACCAAGCACAAGTATTCGGTTTTTATTTTTTATATCAATCATGTTGTTTTTGTGTTGTACTTGTAAGAATGGGACATATGAGACTTATGGGACATATGTCTTTTGTTTTGCAAACGATATTTCACCAAACTCTTAACACCCATTATGAATCAGCCCCTTTTACCCACCTCTCTAACTATCTAACCAACTAACTGTCTAACTGATTTACAATCCTGTAATTTTGATTATTTCTTTAAAATGAGTCACAAAATGAGCATTTAAACCATCTCTGATATATTCAGGAATTTCAAGATAATCTTTTTCATTTTCTTTTGGTAATATTATGTCAGAGACGTTCGCTCTCTTTGCGGCAATAGTCTTCTCTTTTACACCGCCGATCGGCAATACTCTGCCTGTCAAGGATAGTTCACCTGTCATGGCAATATTTTTTTTAACGGGTTTTCCGGTTGCCAGAGAATATAAAGCCAGAGCCATTGTTATTCCTGCCGAAGGTCCATCCTTTGGTGTGGCACCGGCGGGAACATGTAAATGTATCGCATTTTTTTCAAAGAACTCATTTAAGATTTTGTCATTGTTTACAATTGATTGTATATATGAATATGCAATTAATGATGACTCAATCATTACTTTGCCGAGTTGTCCTGTTTGTTTGAATGATGATTTATCTGTGCGTATATTGTTTGCCTCCACATATAGAGTTACACCGCCGAGACTTGTCCATGCAAGCCCCATAACAACACCCGGAATAGCTTCTTTATATAAAGAATCATCGTGGAAGCTGGGTTCTCCAAGAAACTCCTTGATGTTCTTTTTAGTGACAGAAAGTTTTTTGAGATCTTTCTCAAGTATGAATTTTTTTGCAGCCTTTCTGCAAGTTTTTTTAATCTGTTTATCAAGAGTTCTTACACCGGGTTCTCTTGCATAACCACTAATCATACTATTTAGAGCAGCATTTGTGATATTGAACTTTGCTTTTTTAAGTCCCGCTCCATTAAGAGCTTTAGGTATTAAATATTTTTTGGCAATTTGAACTTTTTCTTCCTGTATGTAGCCGGCAAGTTCAATTATTTCCATTCTGTCCTTTAGCGGACGAGGGATAGTATCCAATTGATTTGCAGTACATATGAAGAAAACATTTGAAAGGTTGAAACGCACATCAAGATAGTGGTCCAGAAAGTCTGCATTCTGTTCAGGATCGAGAACTTCCAGCAGGGCAGATGCCGGGTCGCCATGATAACTTGAGCTTATCTTATCTACCTCGTCAAGCATTATTACAGGGTTAGCTGTTTTGCATGTTTTTAGTGCCTGAATAAATTTTCCGGGCATAGCACCTATGTATGTTCTACGGTGACCTTTAATCTCCGCCTCATCTCGTGCACCACCAAGTGAAAATCTGTAAAACTTTCGATTTAAGCTTCTTGCGATAGATTGCCCAAGTGATGTTTTTCCAACACCGGGAGGACCTACCAGGCATAAAATTGTTGCACTTATCTCACCTTTATTAATGCCCACAGCAAGAAATTCAAGAATTCTCTCTTTTACATCCATTAGTCCGTAGTGATCTTCGTCAAGGATTTTTTCTGCTTTTGTCAAGTCCATGTTATCTTTGCTGTGTACTCCCCAAGGAATTGAGGTCAGCCAATCAAGATAGTTACGAGTTACATTAAACTCAGGAGAGTGCTGCTCGATAATTTGAAACTTGTTTAGCTCCTCTTTATACTTTTCTTTTGCCTCTTTTGATAGCTTAATCTTTTTGAGTCTTTTGTTGAACAGGTCTATATCAGCTTCTTTTCCCTCTTTTGATATTCCCAGCTCATTTTTAATTAACTTCAGCTGTTCTCTCAAAAAGAAGTCTCTCTGTTGTTTGTTGATTTTTTCTTCAATCTGCTTGCTGATTTTAGCTTGAATTTTGGATATATCAATTTCGTTTTTCAGTAACATAAGAACTTTTGCAAGCCTATCTTTTATGTCAACTTCTTCAAGAATTTCTTGCAGTTCATTTCCTGATGCCGTTGTAAGTGCTGCGGCAATATCCGCAAGCCTTCCAGGCTCATTAAGTGATGAATGAGACATAAAAACATTTAAATCTTCTTTGTGAAGAGGATTTAATTTTATCAGCTCTTTTATACTTTTTATTACGGCAACCGTATAGGCTTTTAAACTATTGTCATTATCCACATAATCAGCTTTTGGTAAAAATTCAACAGTTGCTGTCAGATATGGAGATGTTGCAGTTTCCTTAACAGCTCTGATGCGGTGCCCGATATTTATAACCACTTGTATGGGTGCGTTACGACTTTCGCTTGCTTCGGTCAGGTGAACTATTTCACCAATAACACCTATCTCATGAAGGTCACTTAGCCTGTAATCTGACACAGATGCTTTTGATATGTCGGGTCGTCTAAAAAACATTGCAATTCTTTTGTCCTGTTTTTTGTATACATTAATAAGCATCTTTTTAGTTTCCTGGTTGTCGATAATCATCGGTACAGTCAACATTGGGAAAAGTGGTTGTTCTAATAGAGGAAGAACAGTAATATTTTGCGGCAAAATATCTTTCGGCAAAATCAACTGTCCATCTTTGTCATAAACCGGTTCTTGACTTGATATAACTTCAATTTTTTCAGGTTCTTTATTTTCTTTTTCTTTACTCATTTGGTTTCTCCTTCAATAATTTTTTTCATGGTTTTACAGCGGTGGCTTTACGTTATGGGCTCGCAACCTCGCATTCAAGCTGTGAGAACGGGGACGAATGTAGGCCATTCTCTGCGTTCATTGCTTTACCCTATTGTTTCAATTATCTCTTCAACAATTTTTTCCGGCTGCATAAGTCTACCTTTGCCGACGACCCCGCAGGCAAGTTCTCCTTCATCTACACTTAGAAATTTAACACCTTGTTCTTTTAAAAGTTCAACATTTCTTTGAGTTGCAGGATTCATCCACATCTTATCATTCATTGCCGGAGCAATAACAATTGGGCAGTCAACTGATAGGGCAGTACATGAAAGAATATCATCTGCAATTCCATTTGCAATTTTTGCAATAATATTTGCTGTTGCCGGAGCTATTACAAGTGCATCCGCTCCATCAGCAAGAGAGATATGAATAGGATGCCAGTCAGGACGTTTCTCAAACATTTCAGTTATCACACTGTTTTGAGAAAGAGTTTGAAAAGTTAGAGGTGTAACAAATTCCTGAGCTGATTTAGTCATAATTACAACCACATCCGCTCCTGATTTTTTTAATAGTCTTGTTATTTCGGCAGCTTTATATGCCGCAACCGATCCTGTAACTCCAAGTAAAATTCTCTTCATTTTTTAACTCCTTTTTGTATAATGTCTTTAAATTCATTGTATGCACGCTGTAAATCATCGTTAATTATAATATGCATATATTCATCAGCAGATTCCATCTCTATCTCTGCATTTTTCAGACGAACGGCAATAACATCAGGCGAGTCCTCACCTCTGGCTATCAGCCTTTTTTCCAATTCAGCCATATTTGGTGGTTGAATAAAAATATCAAAAAAAGCTTTTCTTAATATATCATCTTCATTGAGCCTGCTGATATGTCTGAAAATTTTATCTCTACCCTGAACATCAATATCCATAAGTATCGAGATACCTTCTTTAAGAGCATCTCTGACTGTTTTATCAAGCGTACCATAATAATTGTCATGTACAAGAGCATATTCCAAAAATTCATTATTTTTTATTTTTGTTTCAAACTCCTCCTTTGAAAGGAAACAGTATGCTTCTCCATTTTTTTCTGCACCCCTAGGCTTCCGTGTTGTACATGATACTGAATATTTGATTGAATCTTTCATATCATCAAGCAGCATTTTGCACAATGTTGATTTGCCTGCGCCGGATGGTGCAGATACAATAATAAGTAATGGTTGTTTCATAATCTTAGAATTTCTGTATTTTCCTTACAGAATGGGACATATGAGACTCATGGGACATATGTGTTTTGAGTCATTATGTTTTACTCCACATTCTGTATTTGTTCTCTGAAGCTTTCCAGGATAGCTTTCTCATCAAGCACATTTTTTGTTATCTCCAAGTTGTTGGCTTTAGAACCAATAGTATTTATTTCCCGTAAGATTTCCTGGCAAAGGAAGTCCATCGGTCTTCCGACAGGTATGTTCGACTGAAGGTACTGCTTCATCTGTTTCAGATGACTGTCCAGTCTTGTCAACTCTTCTGTTATATCAGCTTTATCAGCAAACAGAGCAATCTCCTGTTGGATTCTATCCTCATCAACTTGTATATCTTCTTCAATCTTTGCCAGTCTTTCAAGAAACTTAAGTTTATATTCCTCAATAGCTTTTGGTGCAAGCATATCAATTTTTTTCTTAATTTCGTCAGCTTGAGTCAACATACCTTCTAAATCTGCTTTTAAGTTTTCGCCCTCTTTTGTTCGCATTTCAATCAAGTTTCTGAATGATTTCAGAAGATTTTTTTCAAGTAATCCCCACAGTTCATCAAAACATTTTTCGCTGTTTTGTGTTATAGACATAACACCGGGAATGTTAAGTAACGAGGATGTTCCAATATCATTTGATATTTGTAATTCGTCACTAAGTTCTTTAAATTTAGTTACAATATCTTTTGCCAGATTGTGATTTATTTCCACAGATCCGGTATCGCATTTTTTCCCGGGAACAATGTTAATTTGTAATGAGACAGCTCCTCTGGCAATCTGTGTTTTAACCAACTCTATTATTTTGTTTTCAAATAATAAATATTCTTTAGACAGACCAATTTTTATATCAAGATTCTTTTTATTAACAGAAGAAATTTCAACGAAGATATTATAGTTTTCTGTTTCAGATTTTGCACTTCCGAATCCTGTCATGCTTTTAATAGACATTATTATTCCTTGTTAGTTTGATTTTCTTCAGCACTCTGTTTTAGGTATGCTTCAATAAACACCTGAATGTCTCCATCCAAAACAGCTGTAACATTTGACAGTTTTTCGCCCGTTCTATGGTCATTTGCCATTGTGTATGGCTGCATTATGTAAGAACGAATCTGACTGCCCCATGCGATTTCACCTTTGGCTCCATAAAACTGTTCAAGACTCTTTCGCTTTTTATCCTGCTCATACTCATATATTTTTGCTTTCAGCATTTTCATTGCTGTCGCTTTATTTTTGTGTTGTGAGCGTTCTCCCTGGCATGCAACTACAATTCCGGTAGGCAGATGAGTCAGCCGAACTGCAGAATCTGTTGTGTTGACATGCTGTCCTCCTGCTCCGCTTGAACGAAATGTATCAATTCGAAGGTCGTTGTCTTCAATTTCAATCTCAATGTCATCGGCAAGTTCCGCAACTACATCAAGAGCAACAAAAGATGTATGACGTCTGCTGTTTGAATCAAAAGGACTTATTCTTACAAGGCGATGTACTCCGCGTTCACATTTCATATATCCATATGCATACGGTCCCGAAACTTTAAAAGTAACACTCTTAATACCAGCCTCATCACCCTCTTGAAATTCCATAACTTCAACTTCAAATCCATGTCTGTCGGCATATCTGCAATACATTCTGTAAAGAATTTCAGCCCAGTCGCATGACTCCGTTCCTCCTGCTCCTGCATGAAGAGTAAGGTATGCATTGTGGCTATCCATCGGGTTATTCAATAGAGAGTGCATTTCCAATGTATCAAAGTTTTTTTGAGCCTTTTTTATTGAGACCTCTGCTTCGCCAAGAGCCGACGAAGAACTATCTTCGTCATCTTCCAGCTCAATTAGTTCAAACATATCGTCTGCATCCTGTAAAGAGGTCACAACCGATTCAAAAGGTTTTATTACGGCACGTAATTTATTGCTCTCATCAATAACATTTTTGGCTTTATTTTGATTGTCCCAAAATCCCGGCTCGATTGTCTGTTGTTCCAGCTCTGCTAATTTTTCACATTTGTTCTCAATGTCAAAGATAACCACGCATTTCTGCCACTTTGGTCTTCAGCTCTTCAGCACAGGATTTTAATTCTTCCAGTTTTTCTAAGTTCATTGTTTTTCCTAATATATATTTTCTAAAATTTAATTTATGTATAGTATCAAATATTTAAAACATATAAAAGCATATTTTTAAATTAAGGGTCACGATTCTTGTTTTTATGGTTGAATGTTTTGTTGCTGTTTAGTTTTGGAAAGCCATTTGGAATTCAGTTAGACCGTTAGAATGTTAGAGAGTTAGGCTACCTATTATATACTTTTTTCGAGTATTTTAAAGGAAGTCGCTACGCTCCTTATATTTGTTTTGTATGACTATGGTGACCCAGCTACTACATGGGGCGGCATAGCCGCCTGTCTGCCGACAGGCAGGCAACCAAAAGAATTTTTCGTGCAGAGCCGCAGAGAAAGCAGAGAAGAGTTGTAGTAATGTTTTATAGTAACGCATTCTTCCATCCCGCAGAGCGGAACTAGCAAAGCTAGGTGGCTTTTTGGGGTAACGCAACGATCTTCGTTGCAAGTGAAAACGCTTACACACGACCGAAGGGAGCGAGACTCGAGTTTACGAGAGAGGCTTTAACCACTAAAGATAGACAATAGGGTGAAGCTAGCTTTGCTAGTCCCGTCTGCGGAAAACGAAGTGAATGGTCTACATTCGTCCTCATTCTCATAACGAACGTGTTATCAACCAGAAAAACAGAGGAAAGGACCTTAATTTTTCGGTTGGACAAGAAAAAATCTGTTTTAACCAATAAAATAAGCAAATGAGAGTTTGTTTTTTTCAGTTTTGGGTGATCCCGCAAGGCGGGGCGACCCTACAGAAAACATTTGCAATCAACCATTTAGCTTTGATTGCAGCATCCTAAAATGTAGGGTCGGGGTCCGTGACCCCGCCAAAAAGGATGTCCAACCGAAAAATTAAGGGAGACGTAGCTGGACTAAAAAAGGGGGATAAGACAAAAAGTCTTTATCCAGTTTTGTCAAGACATCTTGTCGAGCCATAGGCAAAGCGAAAGCTGAAGTCCCGAATGGAGAAGACGGATTGACTTAAAATAAAACAGGTCTGAAAAGAGTATGAGACTTTTGACAGAACCTAAATAGCTAGAGCATTGCAAGAATGAAACACTGTAAAGATGTGAGATGAAAGACAACGCTGAATTTTCAAAAAAAATAAAGAATAGCAGAGCCTATTGTGCTTTTTTTTGAAAAATGCAGCGGAAGCCACAATCCATAGGTTTACTGCGTTTCAATCTTAAAATGCT
>CAYTUX010000065.1:0-15359 GCA_964441455.1 uncultured Victivallales bacterium
CAGAAAGTTTCTAAAATAGAAATATAACAATAATAAAACAATTTGGTGATTAAGGTGGTTTCTCAAAAATCCTTTAGACACACAAATTGGGACGGTCTCCATTCCGGACACCTCCCCTTAGCAAGGGGAGGAGCTAATACGTCCCCGCCGACCGAAAAGGGCATTTAACCAGAAAAACAGGGTTGTTTATTTATTTACCATAAAAAATTGCAATCCAACAAAATTTTTAATATAACAAATAAAAATTTCACGAAAAACATAGTTATATCAATTATGTTGGTGAGAAAACTTTTAGAAAAGTTAAAAAAAATGTTGCTTGACAGCACAGATGATTGATTATAAGATTGTTGCACAATCTTGATCTTTTTTTACGTTCGCAGTATTTTACGTAATATAGAATCGTAATGCGGTAAGCTATTGAAAAATACAGGATCCAACAAAAAGTCAAATAAATACATATATTGTAGAGCTGATAAATACAAAAAAATTTCTATAAGTCAGCAGAATCAAAAAATCAATGCAATTCGATTATGAAAGATAGCATTTCATTGCTTTCAGAAAAGTTACTTACTTATTTACTTGAGTAAAGTACTGATTTAAGATATATTCAGGAGTTATTGGGACATAACAGTTTCAAGACAACTGAAATTTATAATTATGTATCAAAATAGGCAATTGATAAGATTAGAAATCCTTTTGATTATTTTTTTGATTGATGAGTCTGAAAATGCTAAAAGAAAAATATACGCAATTGTGTTTAGCCCACCAATTTGGCTGAATAAAAACAATTGGGTGTACACATACGTTGTGCGTCATGCTGAAAAGGCCAACGCACAAATAGGCACATTTGGTTTTGCCGCCCCACAAGCCAAACGCAAAAAACCGAAAGAGCCTATTTTTTTGCCTACGCTCGGACAGAAAACGAAATGAACAAAAAAAGGAAATTGAAATAAATGGCAAAAGAAAACGAAATAAAAGATCCGTTGACAAAACAACCCATCGGGAAATTGGAAGCCTCACTCTGGAAATCGGCTGATAAACTTAGAAAGAATATTGACGCTGCGGAATACAAACATGTAGTGCTCGGTCTGATTTTCCTGAAATATATCTCGGATGCCTTTGAAGAGCTTTATGATAAACTAAAAGCCGGAAAAGGTGAATATGAGGGAGCAGACCCGGAAGATAAAGACGAGTACAAAGCCGAAAATGTATTCTTTGTGCCTGAAAAAGCCCGTTGGACTTATTTGCAATTGCAAGCCAAACAACCAACCATTGGAAAATCGTTGGATGAGGCGATGGATGTCATTGAAAAAGAAAATTCTTCACTGAAAGGTGTGCTGCCTAAAGTATATGCACGACAAAATTTGGACCCCACCAGTTTGGGTGAACTCATTGACCTGATTGGAAAAGTTGCCTTGGGGGACACTAAATCCAGAAGTGCGGATATTCTCGGACACGTATTTGAATACTTCCTCGGTGAGTTTGCTTTGGCAGAAGGAAGGAAGGGCGGACAATTCTACACGCCAAGAAGTGTAGTGGAATTATTGGTTAAAATGTTGGAGCCTTACAAAGGACGTGTATTTGACCCTTGCTGTGGTTCGGGAGGTATGTTCGTGCAGTCTGAAAAATTTGTGGAAGACCACCAGGGGAAAATCAATGACATTTCCATTTACGGACAGGAAAGTAACCAAACCACCTGGCGATTGGCTAAAATGAACTTGGCCATCAGAGGCATTGACAGTTCTCAGGTTAAATGGAACAACGAAGGTTCGTTTTTGAATGATGCCCACAAAGACCTGAAAGCCGATTACATCATTGCCAATCCACCTTTTAACGTAAGCGACTGGAGTGGTGATTTACTGCGCACCGATGGACGCTGGAAATACGGCACACCGCCCACCGGAAATGCCAATTACGCATGGATTCAACATTTCCTGTACCATTTAGCGCCCAGCGGACAAGCGGGCTTTGTATTGGCAAAAGGCGCACTGACTTCCAAAAGTGGCGGTGAAGGCGAAATAAGAAAGGCTCTTGTGGAAGCCGATTTGATTGACTGTATTGTAAACCTGCCGGCCAAGTTGTTTTTGAATACCCAAATACCCGCTTCATTATGGTTTATGAGCCGTAACCGCAGCAATGGTAAATTCAGAAACCGAACAGGTCAAATTCTTTTTATTGACGCTAGGAATTTGGGTCATTTGATTAACCGCAGAACCAAGGTACTTTCAGATGAAGATATCGAAACCATTTCTGACACCTACCACAATTGGCGAAATGCCCCCCAGCCCCCTAAAGGGGGTGTGAAATCTCCATTTGTTTTGAAGTCTTCAAATCCAGCCCTATATGGCGAATTGAGTAGAAGAGCAAAAGAGATGAGAAACAATTCTACCAAAGCTGAGCTAATACTTTGGGAACGATTAAGGAATAAACAACTTGGAGCAAAATTTAGACAGCAACACATTGTAAACAAGTTTATTGTTGATTTTTGCTCAATTGAAAAAGCTTTGATTATTGAAGTTGATGGAGATATTCATGATAAACAAAAAGAAGCGGATGAACAAAGAAGCAAAATTTTAGAAAAAGAGGGCTTTACTATCATTCGATTTAAAAATGATGAAGTAATAAACAATATTGAATTAGTTATATCAAAAATTGAAGAAACTCTGAAAAAGTCCCCTTCAGGGGATTTAGAGGCGTATGAAGATGTAAAGGGCTTCTGTGCGTCTGCCCAAAAAGAGCGGGTAGCTGAACTGGATTATGTTCTCACACCTGGCCGCTATGTAGGTCTGGCAGAGGAAGAGGATGATTTTGACTTTGCGGAACGCTTTACCAGCCTGAAAGCCGAGTTTGAAGCGCAGATCAAGGAAGAAACGGAATTAAATGAGCGGATTGTTCAAAACCTCTCAAAAATTGAGTTGCCAAATGAGTAGTATCAATGGGATGAACTCAGTACACACAGTGAGGATGAAGCCATTTTGCCAACCCAGCAATAGATTGTCGAATTACTTGATATATGAATTATTATGAAAAATGAAATTATAATATACAACACGGATGATTTAGCTGAACACATAGAAGTCAGGATTGACGAGGAGACTGTTTGGTTGAATCAACAGCAACTTGCACAGCTATTTCAAACAGATAGGACCTCGGTTGCAAAACATTTACAAAATATCTATGCAACCGGTGAATTGGATGAAGCAGCAACATGTGCAAAAATTGCACAGGTTCAAAAAGAAGGTGGAAGAACGGTTACCAGAAAAGTGCTGCACTACAACCTTGACGCAATCATATCAGTAGGATACAGGGTTAATTCCATCAGAGGCACGCAATTTCGTATCTGGGCAAACCGGGTGCTTAAATCCTATCTCCTCAAAGGCTACGCAGTAAATAAGCGGATGGACAGACTGGAAGAAAATGTGGATGGGTTGGCAGGGCGCATGGATTATCTGGAGCTGCAAATCAATGCCAGTTTACCGCCAAAGCAAGGAGTTTTCTTTGACGGGCAGGTATTTGATGCCTATGTATTCATGGCCGACCTGATAAAGCGAGCCAAAAGAAGTATTTATCTGGTGGATAACTATGTGGACGAAACCGTCTTGACACTGCTGTCCAAAAGAGCCAAAGACATAAAAGCCACCATTTACACCAAAACGATCAGCAAACAACTACAGCTTGACCTCAAAAAGCACAACAGCCAATACAAAGAAATCAAGGTAGTAGCATTTAAAGCCGCCCACGACCGCTTTCTGATTCTTGATGAAAAAGACTGCTACCACATTGGCGCATCGCTCAAAGATTTGGGGAAGAAATGGTTTGCCTTTTCGAAGATGGAAGGGATGACGGAAATGATATTAAAGAACCTTAAAAAGGTGAAAATTGATGAGTGATACATTGAGCCAGTCGAAATGTGAGTGGAAGGAATATTCGATTGAAGACTTTGCTGAAGTAAAGAACACCCTTAGGATACCGCTCAGTAAGTTGGAACGAGAAAAACGACAAGGGGATTTTCCATATTATGGTGCATCTGGAGTTATTGACTATGTAGATGATTTTTTATTTGAAGGTGAACATGTTTTAATATCAGAGGATGGTGAAAATTTAAAGTCAAGAAAAACTCCAATTGCTTTCAAAGCTGATGGTAAATTTTGGGTTAATAATCATGCTCATATCTTAAAGGGGAAACGAGATGAATTTAACGATTTACTTGTTTACTATTTCGCAAATCTGAACATCAACGAGTTTATTACTGGGGCTGTTCAACCCAAGTTGAGTAAATCGAACTTGCTTTCAATTCCAATGTTTCTACCAGAGGATGAAGAAGTCATTTTAGAAATTGTAAGCTTTATTAAATCTCTTACCGAAAAAATAGACCTGCTGCACCGCCAAAACCAAACATTGGAGCAAATGGCGGAGACGCTGTTTCGACAGTGGTTTGTGGAGGAAGCTAGTGAGGATTGGAAAGAAGGTGTTGTTGCAGATTTAGCCGAACATTTTAAAAAGACAATAAAGCCCCCGCAAAATGAGGATAAGCTTTTCAATCATTACAGTATCCCATCTTATGATAATAGCAAAGAACCAGCACAAGAAATCGGGAAAGAAATAAAAAGTAATAAATATGAAGTTCCAATCAATTGTATTCTGTTTTCAAAATTAAATCCACACAAAGATAAAAGAGTTTGGTTATTGCAAGATAATTTACTAGACAACCCAATTTGTTCTACAGAATTTCAAATTGTGTATCCTAAAAATGATAATTCTTTGTATTTTTTGTATGGCTGGCTTTCAATAAATAAAAATTATAGAGAAATAGCTTCGGGTATAGGTGGAACTAGTGGAAGTCATCAACGCATTAATCCATCAGAAATATTTGATTTCACATGTCCAATAATACCAGATGAACAACTAAGTGAATACAGTTTAGAAGTTGAGCCAATTTATAAAAAGCAGTTTAATAACCAAACCCAAATCCGCACCCTCGAAAAACTGCGGGATACTTTGTTGCCGAAGTTGATGAGTGGTGAAGCAAAAGTGAATAAATAAAGTGCAATATGAATATTTTTAAAATAGAAATAGAAAACTATCGGTTGTTAAAAGATTTTTCAGTGGATTTGGAAAAAGAACTTTCCTTGGTAATTGGAAAAAATAACACTGGCAAAACTTCTATATTATCTATCCTCAACAAGTTTTTAAACTCTTCTGAAAGGAATAAGTTCTACTTTGATGATTTCAATATTGATTTCAAAAAGAAACTTAAAGAAAAGATTGAAGCAGAAGAAGCTATTGAAGAGGATAACTATAAATCATTAGGCATTCGGTTAAGGTTATTTATCGAATATACTGAGGAAGATAATCTGGCCAATATTAGTCGGGTGATGATGGACTTAGATCCGGATAACAATGTGATTGTTATCGGCTTTTCATACACGTTGGATTATAATAAATATATCTCACTCAGAAATGATTATAGGGAATTTGAAGCAAAGGAAAAACAGAAGGGACAGAAGAAACAAAATGAATCCAGTTATACTTTGCGAACCTTGATCGACTTTTTGAATTTCAATCATACTGAATATTTTAATCTAAGTCAATATTCGTTAACTTATGACACGGTTTCGAAAAAAGCAAGTGAGAACACTTCTATTAATTTGAAAGATGAGAAAATCAGTATCGCTGACATTATTAATTTCAAATTTATAAGTGCAAAAAGAGAAGTTGCAAATAAAGATATTGACAAAACGCTTTCAGGACAAACGTCAAGAATATATAGACGGACGGAGACAAATAATGAACAAAACAAGGCTGTTGAAGATTTTAAAGATAAGCTTAGTGAAACTGACACCCATCTGAGCGGTATTTACAAGAAACTATTTGAGGATATAGTCGGAAAGGTAAGGGATTTTGGAGGTGTTAAAATCAATGAATCTGAAATTGAAATCATATCTACTCTACAGCACCGTGAATTACTTGAAGGAAATACAACTGTTGTTTATAAGCATGAAGGTGATGAAGAGAACCGCCTCCCTGAACATTATAACGGATTAGGGTACATGAACCTCCTCAGTATGATCTTTGAAATTGAGATTCTTGTCAATGAGTTTAAAAAAGAAAAGGACAAAAAGCCGGCAGATATTAACCTTCTCTTTATTGAAGAACCAGAAGCGCATACACATCCTCAGATGCAGTATGTTTTCATCAAAAACATCAAAAAACTACTTGGCGAAGGTGTTAAAAGGGAAGATGGTGAAAACAGATATCTACAATCCATCATTAGCACGCATTCAGCGTGCATTGTAGCCGACAGTGATTTTGATGATATCAAATACTTAAAAAGGGATAAAGAAGTGGGAGTGCTAGCTAAAAATTTGAAAGACCTCAAAAGCAAATATAAAAATGAGACAAATCAATATCAATTTTTGAAACAATACCTTACAATTAATCGGGCAGAAATATTTTTTGCGGATAAGGCTGTTTTGATTGAAGGAGATACAGAACGAATCCTTATCCCTACCATTATGAGAAAGGTGGATATTGAAGAAGAAAATAAGCACAACAAATCCGGTGAAAAGGACGAACATTTGCCTCTTCTTTCTCAAAATATTTCCATCATCGAGGTTGGGGCTTACTCACAGATATTTGAAAAGTTTATTGATTTCTTGGGAATTAAGAGCCTGGTCATAACTGACATAGATTCGATAAAGAAAGTTGAAGCTGAGGATGGAAATACAAAAAAAGAAGCGTGTCTGGTTGTAGATGGTATCGGGACAAGCAACACAGCCATACTTCATTATTTTCCAAAAACAGATTGGAATGACCTAAAACAATTATCTCGTGATAATAGGTTATTGAAAGAAGGTGAGTTACTCATTGCTTACCAAATTAAAGAGCAAGGTTATCATGCACGGAGTTTTGAAGATGCCTTTATTCACATAAATAAGGCTTATTTGAAAGACAACAAAGACAGTTTTAGGGGGTTGCAAAACAAAAGCAATTTTGAGAATGGAATGGGAGCTTATGAATTGGCCGAAAAGTGTATAAAGAAGAAAACTCATTTTGCCTTGGATATTCTTTATCACAGCAATGATGATTTCAGTAATTGGAAAATTCCCGCTTACATTAAAGAAGGTTTGTTATGGTTGAAGAAAGGTTGACATTGGAACCGGAAGTGCAGGAGATTTTCCGGTGCATTGATAGTGGACGCAACTTTTTGCTGAGCGGAGGCGCAGGAAGTGGTAAAACCTATTCATTGGTTCGGGTTATCCGGGAAGTCATTGCGGAAAACCCAACTGCAAAAGTAGCTTGCATGACTTATACCAATGCGGCAGTTAAAGAAATTGAAGAACGGGTAAATCATAATAATCTGAACGTATCTACCATACATGATTTTCTATGGGACAATATCAAGCACTTTCAAAAAGAACTTAAATCAGCTATTATAGCTTTAGCGAATGATGATGAAGTAGCTAAGATATCCATTGGTGAAGAAGGCTCCATACCGGATAATTATTTTGATGAGCTTGAAAAAGGTGTTCAGTATAAGGAGTTTTTGAAGCTAAAAGAAGGTAAAATATCCCATGATGAGGTTTTGCTCGTAGCAAACTACCTTTTTGACAAGTATCCCAAACTCAGTGCAATTGTTAAGGACAAATACCAATTCATTTTCATTGACGAGTATCAGGATACAAACCCAGTAGTAGTGGATATTCTGTTGAATCATTTTAAAAAGAGTCAAAAGAAGAATCTGATTGGCTTTTTTGGAGATGCCATGCAATCCATTTATGATGACGGTATTGGTGATTTGGATGAATACAAAGGAGATGAACCAGATACAGTAAAGGAGGTTAAAAAAGCACAAAACAGAAGAAACCCACAGAGAATAATTGATCTGGCAAATAAGTTGAGAACAGATGGTATTGAACAAGAACCATCAACAGATGAAAAAGCTCCCAATATGTCAGGTGGTCAGGTAAAAGAAGGAGATGTTCTGTTTATATATTCTACTGACGGTGATATTTCAGGGGTAAAACAGTACCTGACTGAACATCACGGCTGGGATTTTGATAATGCAGGAAAAACAAAGGAACTTAACTTGACTCATAACCTTATTGCAGATAAAGCAGGTTTCAGAATGTTGATGGATATATACGACAAAGATCTTATTTTAAGTTATCGAGATAGGATTAAAAAGTACATTAAAGACAATGCAATCACTACTGATTTTTCGCAAAATACATTTGAAGAAGTTATTGCAACCTTATCAGATGGGAGGACAGCTCGAGAATTAAAGGCATTAAGCCCAACGGCTTCTATGCAAAAATTCATAGACGAGAATCAGCCTCTTTATCAAATCGCACTGAACTACAATTATAAGTATTTCTCGAAAATTTATGTTAATAAGGATCAGCTTTTAGATGACAAAAAACAGGATGAGGATGAGGAAAGCAAAAAAGGCTCAAAGCGGGATAATCTGATAAAGCACCTTTTCAAAATACAGAACAATATCATGTTGTACCAAACTGGTAGGTACAACGAATTTTTGCGAGCTACAGATTACAGGAAGAGATTAATAAGTATAGCTGCCAAAAGAACATTGAAGGAAAAGATTGAAAGCCTTATCAATGTGGGAAACAAGACCATTAAAGAAGTGATCAGTGATGCCCATGAAAAAGGCATTTGTCTGATAGATGATAAGTTGGAGGCTTTCAAGGAAAAGAATGAATATTTGTACAACAGAGTAAAGGAAGTTCATTACAGCGAATTTCAAAAATTGTACGATTATCTGGAAGGTAAAACACCTTTCTCCACTCAACACAAGACGAAAGGAACAGAGTTCGATAATATTCTGGTCATTTTAGATAACGGAAAATGGAGCAAATATAATTTTGAAAAGATGTTTTTGAATACAGCCAAACAAAGTGTATTGGAAAGAACTCAAAAGATTTTCTATGTCTGCTGTACTCGTGCAAAAGAGAGGTTGACAGTTTTTTATCATGATCCAAGTCAAGATGTTATTGCAAAAGCTAAGGATTGGTTTGGGAAAAATGACGTTAAAGGAATTTAGGCGACTATGACAAGAATAACTGAAAATACAATAGAAGATTTCGCCATCAAATTGTTGGAGCATTTGGGCTATGACTACATCTATGCCCCAAGCATTGCTCCTGACCTGCCTGCTGGACAGGCGGGTGGTGAAAATCAGGAACGCCGTTCCTATGAAGAAGTATTGCTCACCGGCCGTATTGAAGCAGCGGTACGAAGAATCAACCCAACTGTGCCACCGGAGGCACAGGAAGAGGCCATCAAAGAAATACAGCGTCTCAATTCGTCCGAACTGCTAACCAATAATGAGAGCTTTCACCGCCTATTGACGGAAGGCATCAAAGTCAGCTATCAAAAAGAAGGACAACAAAGAGGTGATTTAGTTTGGTTGATTGACTTCAATACGCCTGAAAATAATGACTTTATTGTTGCCAATCAGTTCACGGTAGTAGAAGATGGCGTCAACAAACGACCTGATATCATTCTGTTTGTCAATGGCATTCCATTGGTGGTAATAGAACTTAAAAATGCAGCAGATGAAAATGCCACCATTAAATCTGCATTCCGCCAAATAGAAACCTACAAGGCCGTTATTCCAAGTTTGTTTACTTACAATGCCTTCACCATCATTTCGGATGGTTTAGAAGCAAGGGCAGGAACACTTTCATCGGGTATGAGCCGTTTCATGGCATGGAAGTCCGCAGACGGCAAAGAAGAAGCATCCTGCTTGGTCAGTCAAATGGAAACGCTCATTACCGGAATGCTGAACAAAGACACATTGCTGGATTTGATCAGGCATTTCATTGTGTTTGAAAAATCCAAAAAAGAAGATGCCAAAACAGGAGTTACCACCATTTCAACCGTCAAAAAATTAGCGGCTTATCATCAATATTATGCTGTAAACCGAGCGGTGGAATCTGCCATGAGAGCAACGGGTTATACCGTTGAGAAAGAAACACCAACCAGTATGGTGATGGAATCACCCGAAAGTTATGGTGTGGCAGGCGTAAAATCGCAACCCGAAGGTGACCGAAAAGGCGGTGTGGTATGGCACACACAAGGAAGTGGCAAATCGCTATCTATGGTCTTTTTTACAGGAAAACTTGTTTTGGCTTTGGACAATCCAACGGTTGTGGTCATCACTGACCGAAACGATTTGGACGATCAGCTCTTTGATACATTTGCTTCATCTACACAGTTGCTGAGACAAGAACCTAAGCAAGCTGAGAACCGGGAGGATTTGAAAGAGCGATTAAAAGTAGCTTCCGGTGGTGTGATCTTCACTACCATTCAAAAATTCCAACCTGATGAAGGCAATGTGTATGAAACCCTTTCCGAACGGGAGAATGTAGTGGTAATCGCTGATGAAGCGCACCGAACCCAATATGGTTTTAAAGCCAAAACGGCAGATGATAAAGACGATCAAGGCAATGTAATCGGAAAGAAGATCGTTTATGGCTTTGCCAAATACATGCGGGATGCTTTGCCAAATGCCACCTATATTGGTTTTACGGGAACACCTATTGAAAATACGGACGTAAACACACCTGCTGTTTTCGGAAACTACATTGATGTGTATGACATTGCCCAGGCGGTTGAAGATGGAGCAACGGTTCGCATTTACTACGAAAGTCGTTTGGCTAAGGTAAATTTGAGTGAAGAAGGTAAAAAGCTGGTTGAGGAACTGGATGTAGAAATTGAAGGTGAAGAACTCTCCGATACTCAAAAAGCCAAAGCCAAGTGGACGCAGTTAGAAGCTCTGATAGGCAGTGAAAACCGTATTAAAAATGTAGCAAACGACATTATTCAGCACTTCAACCAGCGACAGGAAGTGTTTGAAGGCAAGGGAATGATTGTGGCCATGTCCAGAAGAATTGCTGCTGAATTATACGATGAAATTATAAAAACAAGACCCGATTGGCATTCAGATGATTTGGATAAGGGGGTGATTAAAGTAGTAATGACTTCTGCCTCTTCTGATGGTCCTAAAATCGCTAAACATCACACCACTAAACAACAACGAAGAGCCCTTGCCGACCGAATGAAAGACACGGAAGACGAGTTGAAGCTGGTTATCGTACGTGATATGTGGCTCACAGGTTTTGATGCACCCAGTATGCACACGCTATACATTGACAAGCCGATGAAAGGCCACAACTTGATGCAGGCCATTGCAAGGGTGAATCGAGTTTATAAAGACAAGTCTGGTGGTTTGGTAGTCGATTATTTGGGTATTGCATCCGACTTGAAAAAGGCACTTTCATTCTACTCAGATGCAGGTGGAAAAGGAGATCCTACCATAGCTCAGGAACAAGCAGTAAAGTTAATGCTTGAAAAGATGGAAGTCGTTTCGCAGATGTTTAATGGTTTTCCTTATGAAGATTATTTTCAGGCCGAAACCAATAAGAAGCTTTCCATGATTTTAGCAGCCGAAGAACACATTCTCGGTTTGGAAGATGGTAAGAAACGTTACATCACTGAAGTAACGGCATTGTCAAAAGCTTTTGCAATTGCTGTTCCGCACGAACAGGCCATGGACGTGAAGGATGAAGTTTCATTCTTTCAGGCTGTCAAAGCACGTCTATCCAAATTTGACGGTTCAGATTCTGGAAGAACTGATGAAGAAATCGAAACTACCATTCGACAAGTCATTGACCAGGCATTGGTTTCTGAGCAAGTGATTGACGTTTTTGATGCTGCCGGTATCAAGAAACCGGACATTTCCATTCTTTCAGAAGACTTCTTACTTGAGCTTAAAGGAATGGAGCATAAAAATGTTGCCCTTGAGGTTTTGAAAAAATTGCTCAATGATGAAATAAAAGCACGTTCCAAAAAGAACTTAGTCAAGAGTAAGTCGCTCAAAGAAATGTTGGAGAATTCCATCAAGAAATACCACAACAAAATTTTGACGGCTGCGGAAGTGATGGAAGAACTCATAAACCTGAGCAAGGAAATCGTGAACATGGACAGTGAAGCCAAAACTCTTGGGCTTTCTGACTTTGAATATGCTTTTTATACTGCAGTTGCAGATAATGAAAGTGCGAAGCAACTCATGCAGCAAGACAAGCTGCGCGAACTGGCTGTAATTCTAACCGAAAGAGTGAAGAAAAATGCATCCATCGATTGGACAATAAAAGAAAGTGTCCGAGCGAAATTGAAAGTAATCATCAAAAGAACATTAAGACAATACGGTTATCCACCCGACATGCAAAAACTGGCAACAGAAACCGTTTTGAAACAAGCAGAGATGATAGCAAAAGAATTAACAACTGACTAACAATGCCAACGCTCAACAGCCACACACATTGCCAAGCCGCGCAAGCCAAAGCTTGTCAAAGAGTGTCTCTTTCCCAACGCACACGGGCGACAGAAAAGAAAGCACGATTGCACAACATTGGCTACACGTAATGCGGACGAAAGTGCTGTTATGGAAGTATTTACAATAAATGAACTTATAGCTAAACGGAAAGGAAATGCCTTGAAAACCCGAACTACGCATAGCCGAGACCGTTGGGCTTTATTAAAAAAACAGAACAATAGAATGATAACAACACATTTTATAAATTATGCAGCAGATACACTTGCTGAAACAAATGATGGACTTACAGGTAGTCGAATTGCAGAATACAGCACTGCTTATGCTATTGACTTTGATGTTGAGATTCCATATCCAGAATATCCATTTCCAGCGGACTTACCTAATAAGAGAACTGCACTTAGAGAAAATTTAAAATCGTTTAATCCTGAACAACAGTTTAAAATCATAAAAGAACTCTCAGAGCTTCCGCATTTTGAAAATAACGTAGGAGTCAAAGATTTAAAAATTAAATTAATCTCACGATATGGATGCTTAGGTGAAGGAAACACAAAAGAAAAAATTAATGAATCTTTAGTCGAAGAAACACAACATTGGCTCTCTGAATATCCTGAAGTTTTTAAAATATATAACGATTGTTTAGAAAAACATTCAAATGGAATTCATAAAAGAAATTTATTAGATGACTTGAGACTCTCTTTGGAAACATTATTAAAGAAAGTTCTTGGCAACAGTAAATCATTGGAAAATCAAATTGCAGATTTAGGTAAATACATTAATGAAAGAAAATGTTCTAAGGAGTTACATAGTATGTTTCTTAAACTAATTGACTACTTCTCTAAGTATCAAAATACATATGTAAAGCATAATGATAATGTCAATGACAATGAAGTTGAAATTATTATTGAAATGGCAAGTTCGTTTATGAAATTTATAGTTAGAATAAAATAGAAAAACATACTGATGGTTGATACTTGAAAAGGAAAATAAAGAAATGTATAATAAATCGCTACACTGGATTTTTACTCCGATCCGCTCTAAAATGCAGGTGAACTCAAAAATTATGCGAACGATCATAAAATCCTCTGCCACCCTGCAAATCAATTAGCGTTGTTTACAGCATCAGTAACTGTATGGTCGGTACTTCACCCCGCCGGAAAGGCATCTACCCGAAAAAAAAGAGACAAAAATGAATAAAATATTAGCTGTTGCAATCAATTCAAAGTTTGTTCATACAAACCCTGCACTAAGATGTATTAAGAAATATATCGAGCAAAACTCAGATATTGAAATTACTTTAAAAGAGTATACGATTAACAATCATATTAATGATATACTTAAGAATATATTTTTAGTGTCACCAACGACAATAATGTTTTCTGTGTATATATGGAATCGTGAGTATGTATTAAAAATTGTACGGGAAATCAGAAAAGTACTGGATGTGCAAATTATTCTTGGCGGACCGGAAATTTTTTATGATGCAGAAAATGTTATGCTTGAGAATTCTGGAGTGGACTTTATCTGCTATGGGGAAGGGGAACAGACAATGCTTGAGTTTTTTTCATCAGAAAACATTATTCCTGCCGGTCTGTATTACAGAGATAACGGCGTTCAGTTTTCCGGATATAATGAAAATATAGCTGATCTTGATGCTATTCCGTTTCCTTATGATATTTCTGAACTCCATGAAAAATCAAAGATATACTACTATGAATCATCGAGAGGCTGTCCGTTCTGCTGTTCTTACTGTATGTCATCAATTGATAAAAATGTCAGATTTTCCTCGATTGATAGAGTTAAAGAAGATTTAAAGATTTTTTTAGATAACAATGTTAATTTGGTAAAATTTATTGACAGGACTTATAATCTGCAAAAAGACAGATATATGGAAATATGGAGATTTCTGGTTGAAAACAGTAATGGTAAAACATGTTTTCATTTTGAGATATCCGCCGATCTTTTTGATGATGAAACTATAGAGTTTCTTAAGACAATTCCTTCCGGATTATTTCAATTTGAGATTGGGGTACAAAGTTCAAACAGACAAACTTTAGATGCCGTGAATCGCAAGACAGACCTGAAAAAACTCTATTCCAATGTTACAAGGATAAACAAAAATATTCATGTTCATCTTGATCTGATTGCCGGTCTTCCGTATGAAGATTATGCAGCATTTGAGAACTCGTTTAACTTTGTATATTCAATGAAACCGGATATGATACAACTTGGATTTCTTAAACTCTTAAAAGGTTCTCCAATTATTGAAGAGGTTGAAAAGCATGAATACAAATATCTGGATTTTCCTCCATACGAGGTGCTGTCTAATAAGTATATCTCCTTTAAAGAAATTGTGAAGCTTAAGGATGTTGAAAAATGCTTGGATTACTACTGTAATTCTCAGATTTTCACAAATAGTATTGACTATATTATTCACAAATATTATGAGAATAATGCATTTAAGTTGTTTGAAGACATCTCACTCTATTTTAATTCGCGGGGTTTTCTTGATATATCGCACAAGCTTATAAATTTGTTTAAATATCTTAATGAATTTGTGATATCAAATTTTGGTGAAGATAAACTTTTTTTGGCACATCTCATGTTAGACTACCTGATGCAGGGTAAGCCGGGAAGTTTTCCTGATTGGTTTGAGCATGAATTTGACAATGATTATTATAATAAATTGTTAAGGTCAAAAGTTGCAAATGGTGAGTTTGAAAACTTGAAACAGGCATATAAACAGACAGAGATTGCAACGTTTTCATACGACATTAATTCATGGAAAAAGGAGAATAAGACTTATCTGTTTGTGTATGGTCATGACGGGATGAAAATTGAGGAAATCGATTGCTCCCACAAATGGAATCAGACGTAAAGGCTAATGTACGCATAGGCAGGCAGCCAAAAGAATTTCTCGCGCAGAGCAACTGTGTTAATTTGCAAGCATAAAATCAGAATTTTTCACTGCAGAGTTTGCAGCAATAACCAATTTCCGCATTAC
>CAYTUX010000066.1:0-13796 GCA_964441455.1 uncultured Victivallales bacterium
GGGTGGCAAAATAATGTGCTTTTTGCTAATTATATAGGCCACTCTCTTCGTTCGTTGCTGTCACAGGCTCCAGCCTCGCCAAGGCGTTTACTGAAACTACTGTTGTATCCCGCAACCAGAAATCTAAAGTTACTGATGGATTTAAAATAGTATATATTTTCATTTTAAATATTCACTTTATTCTATAGCAAGTTGTCATTTTTTTTCGTTTGAGGAGCATAAAAAGAAGAAAAAAGAGAAAAAAACAAAAAAGAGTTTGACTTTTGGTGTTTTTTTTAATAGATTCGGAAGTTCTTTTTGGGTTATTCCAGAAAGAGTTTTTAAAACACTGTACATTCTGTTTAGCTTTGATGCAAAAAAACAAGGTGTTTTTAGGTTAAATAGAAGAAACATTTTATTATATTATAGAATGGTAGTGGTTTTGAAACGCATGTGCCTATGTAGCTCAGTCGGTAGAGCACGTCCTTGGTAAGGACGAGGTCAGCGGTTCAATCCCGCTCATAGGCTCCATCAGGTAGATGGGGATTTATTATTGTAAATTAGATTAAGTTAAAACTAAAAATCGGAGGCTAATAATGGCTAAAGAAACATTTGAACGTTCCAAACCGCATGTGAACGTAGGTACAATCGGTCATGTTGACCATGGTAAGACAACTCTTACTGCAGCAATCACAGTAGTACAGTCCTTGAAAGGACTTTGCGAAGCGATTAAATATGATGAAGTTGCTAAAGCTTCTGAATCACAGGGTCGTCGTGACTCTACAAAAATTCTAACAATTGCTACATCTCACGTTGAGTATAGTTCTGAAAATCGTCATTATGCTCATGTTGACTGTCCGGGTCATGCTGACTATGTTAAAAACATGATCACCGGAGCAGCACAGATGGATGGTGCTATTCTTGTATGTTCAGCAGCTGATGGTCCAATGCCACAAACTCGTGAGCATATTCTTCTTGCACGTCAGGTTGGTGTTCCTGCTATTGTTGTTTTTCTAAACAAGGTCGACCTTGTTGATGATGAAGAACTAATAGAGCTTGTTGAAATGGAAGTTAGAGAACTTCTGTCACAATACGATTTCCCTGGAGACGATATTCCTATTGTACGTGGTGATTCTCTTGCTGCTTCACAGGCACAATCAATTGATGATCCGGCATGCGAATGTATTACAGAACTGATGGCTACACTTGATGATTACATTCCGGAACCGGCTCGTGATATTGATCTGCCGTTCCTAATGCCAATTGAAGACGTTTTCTCTATTGAAGGACGTGGTACAGTTGTTACAGGTCGTGTAGAACGTGGTATTGTTAAAGTTGGTGAAACAATTGAAATAGTTGGTATCAAGGATACAAAGACTACAACAGTTACCGGTGTTGAAATGTTCCGTAAGCTTCTTAATCAAGGTCAAGCAGGAGATAATATTGGTGTTTTACTTCGTGGTACTAAGAAAGATGAGGTTGAACGTGGTCAATGTTTAGCCAAACCCGGTTCAATTCATCCTCATACTAAGTTTGAGGCAGAAGTTTATATCCTAGGTAAAGATGAAGGTGGACGTCATACTCCATTTTTCAAGGGCTATCGTCCTCAGTTCTACATTCGTACAACAGACGTTACAGGTGACATTACACTTCCAGAAGGTGTTGAAATGGTAATGCCTGGTGACAAAGTAAATATGATTGTTGAATTAATTCAGCCTGTTGCGATCGAAGAGAAGATGCGTTTTGCTATTCGTGAAGGAGGCAGAACAGTTGGAGCCGGTACAATTGTTAAAATTTTAGAGTAAGCAATTTCCAGGTAACAACAAGGTATATCGGGGTTTGGTGCATTAATTTGTGCCACACCCCGACATCATTTTGCCTGTGTTCAGACAAAATGATAGCGGGGGGTTGATTACTCGTTTTTATAAACAGATAGATAAATAAATTTAAAATTAAAGAAGGTTTATTATGGCTAGAGATCGAGCAGTATTACAGTGCACAGAGTGCAAGCGTCGTAATTATATTAAAACACGTAATAAAACTAATACACCTGACAGATTAGAAATGATGAAATTTTGTCCTTCAGAGCGTAAAAGAACTTTGCATAAAGAGACAAAATGAAATATTTCATACAGGTCAGTAGTTCAATTGGCAGAGCACCGGTCTCCAAAACCGGGTGTTGGGGGTTCGACTCCCTCCTGACCTGCCATTTATTATATTGTTGAAAAACCGAGTTGGTTTCTCCAGTATTTGAGAAAAAGACTACATAGATTGTAGTGAAAGGCAAGCATGAGCGAAAATAAAAATATATTTGATAAAACAAAAGGTTTTTTAGGCGATGTTGTTTTGGAAATGAAAAAAACATCTTGGCCGTCGAAACAGGAATTAACAGAGTCGACAGGGCTTGTAATTGTATTTATTTTAATGTTGGCAGCTTTTGTTGGAGCATCAGACTGGTTATTCCAAAAACTTTTAACACTAATAATTTCGTTGTAAGGATATATTCATGAAAAAACAGTGGTTTGTATTACACTCTTTGACTGGTCAGGAGATGAAAGCTCGTGACACAATCATAAAGACAGCAGCAATAGAAGAACTTGATGAGTTTATTGAAGAAGTTATTGTTCCGGTTGAAAAAGTTTTTGAAAAAAAGCAAGGCAAGACAAGCACAATAACAAGAAAGTTTTTTCCGGGATATATTTTGATAAATGTTGCATTGTACAATGAAGAAGGAGAAATGAACGAAAAAGTTTGGCATTTTCTGCGTGGAGTACAGGGGGTTATTGGATTTTTGGGTGGAGACAAACCTGCACCTTTAAGGCAGACAGAAGTTGATGACATATTGAATCAATCTGAAGCTGACGAAACAGCAAAGCCAAAGATTGAGTTTGAGATTGGAGAGACTATAAAGATTAATGATGGAGCTTTCATGAACTTCAGTGGTGTTGTTGAGGAAATTGATCCGGAGAGAGGCAAGTTAAAGGTTACTGTTGCTATCTTTGGCAGAAATGCACCGGTTGAACTTGAATACTGGCAAGTATCAAGAGTTGACTAAACAGAATAAATTAAAAAGATTTTATTGGCGTTCTTTTTTAAGAACATTTAACTTGGATTGCATTTTGTAATCCTTAACATATAAAAAGCTACGACTTTTACTGATTAGTCGTTTTGAATATAATTCAGGAGTAGTTTAAATATGGCAAAGAAAATTACCGGCACAATTAAGTTACAAATTCCAGCCGGCCAAGCTAATCCGGCACCACCGGTGGGACCTGCACTAGGTCAGCAAGGCGTGAATATTATGGAATTTTGTAAAGCATTTAATGCTGCCACACAAGATAAAGCTGGATTGATAGTGCCTGTTGTAATTTCAGTGTACGAAGATAGATCATTCAATTTTATCACAAAGAGCCCTCCGGCAGCTGTATTGCTTAAGAAAGCAGCAGGTCTTGCAAAAGGTTCCGCGGTTCCAAATCGCGATAAAGTAGGCACTGTCACACAAGATCAAGTTCGCGAGATCTATGAGGCAAAGAAGGAAGATTTGAATGCACGCACAGAAGAAGCAGGCATGAAAATTATTGAAGGAACAGCCCGTAGCATGGGAATAACAGTAAAGTAAAGAGGTTTAGGTTTATGCCAAAACATGGAAAAAAATATAATCAAGTAAAGCAATCAGCTCCAAAAGGCGTTGTTTCTCTTGCAGAAGCTCTTAACTTTATCAAAGCTAATCCTGCTGCCAAGTTTGATGAAACAATTGAACTTGCACTTAATCTTGGAGTTGATGCACGTAAATCAGATCAGATTGTTCGTGGATCAGTAAGTCTTCCACATGGTACAGGTAAGGACATCAATGTTCTGGTTTTCGCAGAAGGCGATGCAGTTGAAGCAGCTAAGGCTGCAGGGGCTGATTTTGTTGGAGGCGAAGATATGATTGAAAAAGTTAAAGATGGATTTGTCGGTTTTGATGTTGCAATTGCTACTACATCAATGATGAAGGAGGTCAGGAAACTCGGCAGGGTATTAGGACCTCGTGGTTTAATGCCAAACCCGAAAACCGGTACAGTGACAGACGATGTTGCTGCAGCGGTTCAGGCTAGTAAAGCCGGTAAAGTTGACTTTCGTATGGACAGGAATTCAAATGTATCTGTTCCCGTAGGAAAAATGTCTTTTGACGCTGATAAGCTTTCTGAAAACATTATGGCTATACTGAAAGTTGTCAATGCTGAAAGGCCTGCGGCAGCAAAGGGAATTTACATTAAAAAAAGCGTGGTATCATCTACAATGGGTGTTGGAATCGCGGTAAATTTAAAGGACTAGAGATAAAATGAGACCAGAAAAAATCTCAATATTCAATGAAATTTACGCAGACGTAAGTGCATCTGAATATGTATATATAGTTGATTTCACAGGTTCTAGTGTTGATCTGCTTTCAAGCCTCAGAGAGCAGCTTTTAAACACTGACAGTCAGATTAAGATTGTAAAGAACTCGTTGTTGAAAAGGGCTGCAAAAGACCTTGGCTGGGATGACTCAGTCCTTGAACATTTTGCTGGTCCTACAGCAATTGTAACAGGTAGTGGCGAAGCTACTGCTGTTGCAAAAGAAATTGTCAGTTTTGCTAAAGCAAACAAGAAACCTACTGTTAAAGGATGTGTTCTTGGTGTTAAAGCATTTGACGCAAATGGTGTTGATGCTCTTTCCAGGATTCCTTCAAGGGAAATAGTGCTTGGTCAGGTTGTTGGAACAATCGCTGCTCCAATGAGCGGGTTGGTTGGAGTTTTCTCTCAGAAAATTTCAACTCTTTTGTATGTTCTGAAAGCAGTCGAAGAGAAGAAAGCAAGTTGATAAAGAGAATAATAACCCCTTTAGCAGCAATTGCTGCTTAAAGGTTTTGAATAAATTAGTATATAATCATTCTTATGCTAAAAAAGCATAAATTTTAAAACTTATAAACATATTGTGTAGCTATTACACTTTAGGAGATTAAAAATGACAGAAGAAGTTAAAGCAGAAGGAAAAATGGCTGAATTCGTTGAATGGATCAAAGGAATCAGTGTTCTTGAACTATCAGAATTGGTAAAAGTATTAGAAGATGAACTAGGCGTTTCAGCTGCAGCTCCAATGGCTGTTGCAGCAGCTCCTGCTGCCGGTGGCGAGGCTGAAGCGGCTGAAGAACAGACAGAATTTGACGTAATCTTGACTGATGTCGGTGCAAAGAAAATTGCTGTTATTAAAGAAGTTCGTGCTATTACCGGACTGGGACTTAAAGATTCAAAAGATCTTGTAGAAGGTGCACCAAAACCTGTTAAAGAAGGTGTTGAAAAAGCTGAAGCTGAAGAGCTGAAGGCTAAATTGGAAGAAGCTGGTGCTACTGTTGAGATAAAATAGTTTTATCTTAGTACAACTTATTTTTTTCTGAATTCTGCATCCGACACGATTTTTAAGTGTATAGTATGTGGAATTCAGTTCACATTACCCGTATAGAGTTTCTAATACTTTAAAGTATGGAAAAACTATTCGGGTTTGTTTGTTTATAGAAGATAATCAGATGATTTTCTCTATAAATTCTTATTTTCACAATAACCTGATATTTAAAAAATCAGGGTTTTA
The DNA here is from genome assembly GCA_964441455.1 of uncultured Victivallales bacterium. Lineage (GTDB taxonomy): Bacteria > Verrucomicrobiota > Kiritimatiellia > JAQICX01 > JAQICX01 > JAQICX01. Next base: position 5,588 of record CAYTUX010000066.1, read on the forward strand.
GAACTTATTATGAGGTTACAATGGCTCAAAGAAAAAATTTCGGTAAGTTACAAGCGGTAATAGCGCCGCCTGATTTGATTGAATTACAATCACAATCATATAAAGACTTTTTACAAGAAGATTGCGATCCTGAAAAGAGAAAACACGCAGGTTTACAGGCGGTTTTTAAGGAAGTCTTTCCAATAGAAAGTTACGATTCAAAATATTTTTTAGATTTTGTTAAATACGAACTTACTTCTCCAAAGCATTCATATATTGATACATTGAGAGATGGAGGGACATACTCAATTGCTCTGAATGTTACATTTCGATTAAAAGATGGCGATGAAATCAGGGAAGACAAAGTGTATATGGGAGAGATACCATTAATGACTCCAACCGGATCATTTGTTATCAACGGTGCAGAACGCGTTGTTGTAAGTCAGTTACATCGTTCTCCCGGCATATGCTCTGAAAAATCTATTCACCAGAATGGTGATCCTCTATATTCAATGCGTGTTATTCCGGATAGAGGTTCATGGATTGAAATACAATTTGACACATCAAATCTAATATGGATTTATGTGGACAGAAGACGACGGAGAAGAAAATTTCTCGCTACAACATTTTTACGTGCTTTAGGATATGGTTCTGATGAAGAATTATTAGATTTGTATTATGAATTTGCAGATTTAGATGTTACCGGCGATTATGAAGAAGAGGAGTTGGCTGATTTTGTTTTCAGTGATGATGTTTTGGACATTGATTCTCAAAATGTTATTGCTCGTAAATACGAAATATTGACTCCTGTTTCAATTCAGCAGCTTAGAGATGCTGGATTCACCAGTGTAAGAGTTGTCGATATATCATGGGATGGCGGGTTGATTCTTGAAAGTATTAAAGCTGATTCAGCAAATACAACAGATGATGCTTTAAAAGATATCTATCAGAAACTCCGTCCAGGTGATCCTGCGACTGTTTCAAATGCTCGTCAGCTTTTGAAAAGACAATTTTTTGATGCCAAACGTTACGATTTGGGTATTGTTGGTCGTCACAAAATCAACAAAAAGCTTGGTCTTGAAGGCAAGATTCCAAATACTCAGAGAATTTTGGATGTTGAAGATGTTATTGAGACATTGAGAATGCTTGTTGATATCCGTAAGGGTGATTTAAACGTTGATGATATTGACCATTTGGGTAGTCGCCGTGTGCGTACTGTTGGCGAATTGGTAGAAAATCAATGCAGAGTTGGTTTGTCTAGAACAGAACGTTTGGTTCGCGAACGTATGACACTTTATGATGCAAGTAAAGGTGCAGCGCTTACTCCTTCAAAACTTGTTAACTCCAAGTCACTATCAGCTGTCGTGCAGGATTTCTTTGCTCGTAGTCAATTGAGCCAGTTTATGGATCAGACAAATCCTTTGTCAGAACTTGCTCATAAAAGACGTTTAAGTGCTTTAGGACCCGGTGGTTTGAGTAGAGATCGTGCCGGATTCGAAGTTCGAGACGTTCACCTAAGTCATTATGGCAGAATTTGTCCGATTGAAACCCCTGAAGGTCCGAATATCGGACTAATATCATCTCTTGCTACATATGCAAGAAGAAACGAATTTGGTTTCATTGAAACTCCATACCTAAAGGTTAAAAAAGGCGTTGTATCCCGTAAGGTTGATTATTTATCGGCTGATGAAGAAGAAAAATATATCATTGCTCAGGCCAACGCTCCTATGGATGAAAATAGAGAGTTTGTAAACAAGACAGTTGCGTGTCGTTATCAGACAGAAATGCTTGAACTTCAAGCAGGGAAAGTTCAGTATATGGATGTTTCTCCAAAACAGATTACTTCTGTTGCTGCCGGACTGATTCCTTTCTTGGAACATGATGATGCTAACCGTGCTTTGATGGGTGCTAATATGATGCGTCAGGCTGTGCCTCTAATTAAAACTGAACGACCTTATGTTGCAACGGGTATGGAATCTTTAGTTGCAAAAGACTCCCGTTCAATTGTTACAGCTGATATTGCCGGAAAGGTTGCACATGTTGATGCCCTTAACATTATCATAACTAAAGATGGCAAAATGCCGGCTGATGAGAATGATTCAAATAGCTGTCAGAAATATAAATTGCAGAAATTTTTTCGGTCTAATGCGGCAACATGTATTAATCAGAAACCTATCGTAAAGGTAGGAGATTCTATTAAAGCCGGTGATGCAATTGCTGATGGTCCGGCAACTGACCAAGGAGAACTGGCTCTTGGTAAAAACCTTCTTGTTGCATTTATGCCGTGGGATGGTTATAACTTTGAAGATGCTATTCTAATTAGTGAAAGAATCTTGAAAGATGATGTTTTCACATCTGTACATATTACAAGTTTTGAGTGTGGTGCAAGAGATACAAAACTCGGACAGGAAGAAATAACTCGTGATATTCCTAATGTTGGAGAAAATGCTCTTAAAGACCTTAATGAAGAGGGCATTATATATCCGGGTGCAAGAGTTGTGCCGGGGGATATTCTTGTTGGTAAAATTACACCAAAAAGTGAAACTGAACTGGCTCCTGAAGAGAGACTGCTAAGAGCTATTTTTGGTGAAAAAGCTGCAGAAGTACGTGATACATCTTTAACTGTACCGAGTGGTACTAGTGGAGTTGTTATGGATGTTAGGGTTACTACTCACCAGAGAGATATGGTAAAAGAAGATTCAGCAGAAAAGAAAAATCATGTTAAGAATCTAAAAGATGTACATAAAAAAGCTCGTCTGGAACTTATGAATGACTTGACTGATGCTTTAAGTAATATACTGCTTGGTGAAAAAATTCCATTGGAAGTTGTTAATGCTCAGAATGGTGAAATCATTATTCCGTCTAGTCGCAAAATTACTAAAACATTATTGCGTAAGCTGGCTAATTCATACGAACATATACAAATTGAGAGTAGTCCTATTCAGGAAAAAATTGATGATATAATTGCAGAGTTTTCACCGAAATTTGAAGAGCTTGATGAAAAGCATGTTGAATCAGTTGATAAGGTTGAGAGTGGTGATGATATAGATTCGGGTATAGTTAAGCAAGTGAAAGTTTATGTGGCAGACAAAAAGAAGATTTCTGTTGGTGATAAACTTTCAGGTCGTCATGGTAACAAAGGGGTTATTTCAAGAATTGTTTCTGAATGTGATATGCCTTACATGCCTGATGGTAAACCGGTTGATATTGTGTTGAATCCTCTTGGTGTGCCTTCTCGAATGAATCTTGGACAGGTTTTTGAAACACATTTAGGCATGGCATGTGATATTCTTGGACTCTACGCAGGAACTCCTATTTTTGATGGTATTAAAGAAAAAACAATTTCTGAACTACTTGAAAAAGCAGGATGCGATTTTGACGGCAAAACATATTTATATGATGGTAGAACCGGTGAACGTTTTGACCAACGGGTTGTTGTTGGACAAATTTATATGCTTAAACTTCATCATCTTGTTTCTGACAAACTGCATGCAAGATCTGTTGGACCATATTCATTAGTTACACAACAACCTCTTGGTGGTAAGGCACAGCATGGTGGTCAGAGAATGGGTGAAATGGAAGTTTGGGCTCTTGAAGCCTATGGCGTTGCCTATGCTCTACAGGAATTACTTACTGTTAAGAGTGATGATGTTGTCGGCAGAACAAAGATTTATGAATCAATTGTTAAGGGCGAGAACGTTCTTGATGCAGGTATGCCTGAATCATTTAGCGTTCTTATTAGTGAACTTCGTGGATTGTGCTTGAATATTGAGCCACATTCTAAAGATGAAGATAAACTGGATCTTATATAACCTTGGAGAATTAAATGAATCAATATTTAACAAGAGAGATGATCGGATCGACCGGATTTGAGGGCAACTTTGATTCCGTGGGAATTAAACTTGCTGTATCCGATTCAATTCGCGATTGGAGTTACGGGGAAGTCAAAAACCCTGAAACTATCAACTACAGAACATACAAACCTGAAAGAGGTGGACTATTCTGCGAAAGAATTTTTGGTCCTACAAAGGATTGGGAATGTTCCTGTGGTAAATACAAAAGAATTAAACATAAAGGAGTTATTTGTGACCGTTGTGGTGTTGAAGTAACTTTGTCAAAGGTAAGACGTCAGAGAATGGGACATGTTGAACTTGTCGTTCCTGTTTCACACATCTGGTTTTTTAAATGTACGCCAAGTCGTATGGGCTTGATGCTTGATATGACTGCAACAAATCTGGAACGTGTTCTCTATTATCAAGATTACTTGGTTACAGATCCCGGTGAGACACCTTTAAAGAAAAAACAGTTACTTACTGAACTTGAATATAGAGAAGCTCTTGAAAGCTTTGGTGATGAGTCATTCGAAGCCGGTATGGGCGCATCTGTCGTTCAGGAACTTCTCGCAGGTATTGACTTAGATGAAGAAATTATCATCTTGGACGAACAGTTGGCTAAAACTAAAAGTAAGCAGACTCGTAAAAAACTTTCAAAAAAGATGAGTATAATTGAAGGATTTAGAGTTAGTCGAACTCGTCCAGAGTGGATGATTCTTAATGTACTTCCTGTAATTCCACCTGAACTAAGACCGCTTGTTCCTCTGGAAGGTGGTAGATTTGCCACATCTGACTTGAATGATTTGTACAGAAGAGTTATCAACAGAAACAATCGTTTGAAAAATCTATTATCTCTTAAGACTCCTGATGTTATTATCAGAAATGAAAAACGTATGCTTCAGGAAGCTGTTGATGCGGTATTTGACAACGGTCGTCATGGTCGTGCTGTTACAGGACCGGGGAATAGACCTCTGAAATCTCTTAGTGAAATGCTAAAAGGTAAAACTGGTCGTTTTCGCCAGAACCTGTTGGGTAAACGTGTTGACTACTCCGGTCGTTCTGTTATTGTTGTTGGACCAAAGATGAAGATTCATCAGTGTGGTCTGCCAAAAAAAATGGCTCTAACTCTTTTTGAACCATTTATAATAAGAAAACTTAAAGAAATGGGTATAACTCATACTGTTCGTAGTGCTAAAAAATTGATTGAAAGCAAAGATGATATAGTATGGGACATTCTTGAAGAGGTAATCACAGGTAAAACAGTTATGTTGAACCGTGCTCCAACACTTCATAGATTAGGTATTCAGTCTTTCGAACCAATTTTGGTTGAAGGTGATGCAATTCATCTGCACCCACTTGTATGTACAGCTTTTAATGCTGACTTTGATGGAGACCAGATGGCAGTGCATGTTCCTTTGTCTGTGGAAGCTCAGATGGAATCTCGTTTGATGATGCTTGCATCAAATAGTATTTTCTCACCTTCCAGTGGTCAATCAGTTATGACCCCTACTCAAGATATTGCTCTTGGTGTATATTATTTAACCACTTTGTCTCAAAAAGACAAGATGGATGAATTGGCCGGTGATGGACATAAGGAAAATCAAAGACTACCTATATTTGGTGATAATTCTGAGGTTTTTATTGCGTACGAAGATGGAGCTGTTGATACTCGCTCTCAGATTTACTTCCGTAACCCTGACTATGATAGAGATACTATTTTTGGTGACAAAAAAAGTAAAATTTTAAAGACAACTGTTGGACGTGTTTTCTTCAATGAAATTTGGCCTGAACAAATTGGTTTTATCAACAAGAAAGTTGATAAGTCATTGATGGGTAATATGATTTGGCATACACATAACGATGCAGGTCACAAGTGTACAGTGCAACTGCTTGATGAGTTGAAAGCATTAGGTTATAAGTTTGCAACAATTGCCGGCGTTTCAGTAGGTATTACAGACACTATTATTCCTCCTGAGAAGCAGACAATTATTGATGAAGGTTATGCGGCTGTTGGCGAAGTTGAGAAACAATATAAACTTGGCATCATTACCGATGGAGAACGACATAACAAGATTCAGGATATCTGGACTCATGCGACTGAAAGAATTGCAAATGTTATGATTTCTGCAATTGAGGAAAATAATGATATCGATGAAACAAACTCTGTTTTCATGATGTTTGACTCAAAAGCTCGTGGTAGTAAACTTCAAATCAGACAGCTTGCCGGTATGCGTGGTCTTATGGCTAAACCATCTGGTGAGATTATTGAAAGTCCTATTACATCAAACTTCCGTGAAGGGTTAAGTGTGTTGGAATATTTCAGTAGTACTCATGGTGCACGTAAAGGTCTTGCTGATACTGCTTTGAAAACTGCTGACGCCGGTTATTTGACAAGAAAACTTGTTGATGTCTCCCAGGACGTTATTGTTGTCGAGCAGGATTGTAACACTCTTAACGGTATCTATGTGGCTCCAATGATGCAGGCGGATGAAGAAAAAATTCCTTTGGAAATTCGTATTCTAGGCAGAACATGTGCTGAAGATATTAGGAATCCTATTACAAACGAAATTGTTGTTCCAATTGGTACACCAATTGATGAAGCTCTTGCAGCAAAGATCAAAGCTACCGGTGTTAGTAAAGTTAAGATTCGTAGCGTGTTGACTTGTGAAGCCGATCATGGTGTTTGTGCAAAATGTTATGGTCGAGACCTTGCAACCGGTAAAGGGGTTGAAATTGGTACAGCTGTTGGTATTATTGCTGCACAGTCAATTGGAGAACCCGGCACACAGCTTACTATGCGTACTTTTCATATTGGTGGTACTGCAAGTTCTGTATTTAAACAACCTGAAGTTAAGGTTAAAACTACAGGTCGTGTAGTTTATCATGATTTGCGTATTGTTAAAAATAGAGCCAATGAACTTGTTGTTCTTAATAAAAACGGAACAGTTAGTATTCATGATGAACATGGTAGAGAACTTGAAAGATACACTATTGAGATGGGTGCAACAATTCATGTAGAAGAACACAGTTTAATTGAAGCCGGAAGCATTCTAGCCGAGTGGGATCCATACAGTATTCCTATCATTTCTGACCAGGAAGGTTCAATTGAGTTTCATGAATTCGTTGAAGGCGTTTCTGTTAAGAAAGAAAAAGATGCTACAACCGGACGTATTGGCACAGTGGTCTTGGAAACTAGAGAAAACTTACACCCTCAAATTGTTATTAAGGACAAAGATGGTAATACCAGTGCTCTATATACAATTCCAGCCGGTGCTCACGTTATGGTTAAAGAAGGTGAAGCTATCTTCTCAGGACAGATTATTGCTAAGACTCCTCGTAAGGAATCAAAAACAAAAGATATTACAGGTGGTCTGCCACGTGTGTCTGAGTTGTTTGAAGCAAGATCTCCTAAGGATGCAGCTGAAATCGCTAAGATTGATGGTATTGTTGATTTTGGTCCTAACCAAAGAGGTAAACGATGTCTAATCATTCGTGATGAAAACAGTGGAGATACCGAGGAGCACTTGATTGCAATTGGTAAACATATTGTTGTATTCAAGAATGACCGTGTTAAAAAAGGTCAGCAGCTCACAGAAGGTCCGGTAGTTCCACAGGAAATATTAGAAGTTTGTGGACCGCAGGAACTACAGGAATATCTAGTGAACGAAGTTCAGATGATTTATTGTGTTCAGGGCGTGGAAATCAATGACAAGCATGTGGAAATAATTGTTCGTCAGATGTTGCGTAAAGTTAGAATCACTGATCCCGGAGACACTGAATTCCTCTGGGGTGAACAAATTTCAAGAGCACGTTTTGAAGAGACAAATAAACAGGTTACTGAAGAAGGACGCCGTCCTGCTCAAGCTATGCCTGCTTTGCTTGGTATCACAAAAGCATCTCTTGAAACTGATAGTTTCATCTCGGCCGCTTCATTCCAGGACACAACACGTGTTCTTACAGATGCAGCTAGTCTTGGCAGGCAAGATGAACTTCGCGGATTCAAAGAAAATGTTATTATGGGTCATCTTATTCCGGGCGGAACAGGATTCCATATTCATAAGAACATCAAACTTGTTCCATTGGTTGATCCTATTTACGAAGAAAAAGAGGAAGATACTTTAGAATCAATTGAAGAAACATCTGAATTCTAAAAAATCAGATAGGTTCAAAATATAATGCTCGGCTATAAAAGCCGGGCATTTTTTTTGACTTAGTAGCGGTAACAAAAATAAGGGCATTTGTCCGGTGCGGGGCATCTAACCTGTACCTGCAAGTTTAATATTTTTTTACTTATCCATCACACATTCGTCACCTTTTTACGTCTGATTTCCTATGATTTAATTTTAAATAAATTTTTGTAACCGTTCACGGTGTACAATTTGTAGCTCAAGAACCCA
>CAYTUX010000067.1:0-5727 GCA_964441455.1 uncultured Victivallales bacterium
CTAAACAGGGGAGGAGCACTTTGGATCTGAGAGGAGGAAGGAATATACAATAGCCAACAGCCAATATCCAAGGATGAAGGAAAAATCACCCCTCCCACGCTCGCACGCGAGGTGACCTCCCCTAAACAGGGGAGGAGCACTTTGGAACTAATGTGGAAAGTAATTTTTGTAGCACCGATGTTCCTCATCGGCATCAATATAGATAAGTTGCGAAGCAACACAATAGTTTACCATTTACCGTTTACATTTTTTTCAGGTCATGCGTCTGGCGTCATGAGTCATGCGTCAAAAAAGATAATGTTTGATGGACAGGAAGAACCTCTCCCCACCCTCATAAACAGGGGAGGAGCACTTGTGATTAACGGAGGGGGTTGGGTGCTGACATGCTGTCAACGGAATAAAGGAAAGGCGAAGCCATTGTTTATTTTCCAGGGCTTTGCTTTCAATCACGGCTCCACGGGGGCAAGCCCCGAGGTGACCTGTGGAAAAAGTTTTCAGTGGTACAAGTTAAGTGTTAAGTTTCACTCCGTGGGCAGGAAGGAACAAACTCTTGGTTTGATGGTAAGCAGAACACCTAGTTATTAACAATTCTGGTTTTTCGGACACATTTTGTAGCATCTCGCACAGCACACGCAGTTTAGTTTGTCAATCACGTATGTTTTGTTCCGCCTTATTTTACATAAACTAATCAGTTTAATTATTACAACAGCTGCCAGATATAGCCCAAATATCATTGTTATAATCTTAATTTCCTTTTCAGCCGCCATTGCATTATTCATAAGTGTTTCAATGTCGGCTTGGTTTTCAATCGAATTATTATATGATATTACATCCGGATTTATATGTATCAGTCCTTTGCCTATGTACAGCCCGAATATCAATCCTAGTGCAATTATACCGGGAGATATTGCCAGACATGCTTTAAGTCTGTTAATTGATATATTGTGCTTTTCATTTTTTGTGTTTGGAGGAATTATTGCATTCATGGGGCACACGTCTTTGCAGAAGTCGCAGTTGATGCAATCTTTGTCCATAGGAATATCAGCCGGTTTTGAACTGAATATTGAAAAAACTTTCAGAATTGCTCCATATGGACATAGATATTTACAATAAGGTCTGGTATTAACCAATCCTATTAAAAGTATCACAAGAGTTGCTGCTAATGCACCCTTTGCGAATGTCATACGAAAAATTCCTACATATGGATCCTGACTGCATATGATGAAATCGATGTTAAGTACTGCGTATAGCAGAGCAAATCCCAGATAGAAAAATGGAACAAGAGTCAGAATTTCGTGTATAGGCTTTGGAATGCGGAAGTTTTTATAATTTAATATATCCTGAATTCCACCAAGTGGACATGCTGCACCGCAGAATATTCTACCCCAGAACATTGCCGCAATTACAGGAATAAGAAAAATGAATATTTGACTAAGTGTTATTGGATATGTTTTGTCTGCAACAGACAATGATACGGTCTGTATTGCACCAATTGAACAGAGACAGCCGTTTTTTATGAATCCAAAGACAATAACAACTAAAAATATCAGAAAAATTTGTATTTTTCTGCTTCTTAGTTTGTAAAATATATATACAGTTAGTGCAAGAATTATGAATAGGGCAATCGGATTATATATTTCAGGAATATTCATAAAATCCGGAGACGGAAGAGGTGTGGGAGGAATTTGATAGTTGTTGGAAAAGTCAGGTTTTGGAAATCTGAATTCTGCTATGTTAATTATGTCTATTATCATAAATATTTTTCCGGTAAAAGATATGGAGATGCTGCATCAATTTTTTTTATAGCATCATATTTGCATAAAGCTGCAATATTACAAATGTTGCACTGTTTGCAAAGATCCTGATTAATTTGCAGAATTAAAGAGCCGTTGCCGAATGCCTGACATGCTTCAGCACAGCGACCGCAACCGATACAAAGTCTTTCATCAATTTTATATTCAAAATATGGATCATCAATAAATTGTCTTTTTATTGCATTTGTGGGACAGCGTAAGTTTTCTGCAGCGGTATTACGTGCTATATAATTGTTCTGATAATATCCGCTGCAGAAGTCACAATATCCGCAGGTTGCATATAGATGAAAGCACTTTGTTGCAGATGGAGTCATAACACAGTTGACTGCACAATCCCCGCAGTTCTGACACTTGTTGGGATCAATCTGCCAGACTGTCTGATATGACTCTCTTTTTTTCCAAAGAAATACTCCAGAACATAAAAGGAATATACTGCCTATCATCTTCTTGAAAAAATTTCTTCTTGAAATATTGTTGTTTTGATTCATCATTTTTTTTATTTCAGTTTTATGGTATTCTAGAGATGATTAACGTGATTGACAAGAAATTTATTTCATATACTCTTTGATATCCTTGATTTTACGATTGGTCATTAGCATGACGGCATATCTTTGCTGTTCAGTTTTGGCAAAGGGCACAAAGAAGAAAAAGAGAAAAGAATTTAAACGCCTGTCTGCGAGCCTGCCTGTTCGTGTACTCACGCAGACAGACGAGCATCGCACAGGCAGGCAACTAAAAGAATTATTTGCAGAATGATTGATTGCAGAATGATTAAGAAGAAAGAGTTATGACAGAATCATTGAACGACAAAATCATTGAAGTTAAAAACAAGAACTTTTTATACATTAATTCGATTAAAAAGTATCATACAAAAAACTGTGGTTTGAAAGATTAAATTCAAGTAGTGAACCTGCTGTTATGACAGGAAGTTCAGGCAAATCTTCATAAAAATAACGAAGACATGGTATTGCCTCTGGAACAGCTTGTATTTCGTCTAAAAACAATAGTTTACCTTCAGTCACACTAAGATCTTTATTTGTTATAAACTCAATTTTCCTACAAATTTCTTGTACATTGTTTGTAGCAAATATTTTATTTAATCCTTTATGCTTCTCTAAATTTATTTCAACCAAATCAAGATTATGATTTTCTGCAAAGTTCTGTACAGTGGTAGATTTACCAACTTGTCTTGCTCCACGAAGAATTAATGGTTTTCGGGTTTTCTTTGAAAACCAATTATTAATGTTTTGTTCTATATGTCTTTTCATGTTTGAACTCCTGCCTATTTAGGGCATCCTGTTTAATTCATAAAACTCTTATTGAGAATTCTTTAAACAGTAAACCCTGTTTTTGAAAAGTATAGGATATTTCAGTCAAAATGCAAGAAAAAAAGCGAAATACCCAGTCAAAATGTTCAAAAAATCCAAAAACATACCCATTTTTTATGTAATTATCGACCAAAACACCCCGCTGTTTTATGCAAATATTATTTTCTTAGGTCAAGTTTTCTGCCCGATTCACTCATGTTATACTTATCTAGATTTGTCGAAGGTGTGCATTTAGTCCGATGATTTTATCTGTGCTCAAAATGAAAAGTTGATAAGTCTGAAATTAATCTGTAAGTTGAATTATATTGTTAGAAGTATTAATTCACTGCAGGTCATTTCCAACTATATGATTGGCATGCGTATTATACAAGAACGCAGAGAAAAAGAAGGATTACCCCTCCGTCACGCCGTCATTTGCTTTTTGTTTAAAAGCAAATAACAGTGTGGTAACCACCGGACAAAGTTTTTAGAGGTAAGAGCTAAGTGTTAAGTTCAGATATCTTGATCCGGCGGAAGTTCAAGTGTCCCATGTTTCAGACTTTTGCGAACAGCGAGGACGCAGTCCCTTCCGTCTGCAAATCCAGCATTAGAAAGCAGTTCGGGAGGGTTGCCCAGCTATTAACTTTACATTGGAGTTTGATATAGGATTGTTTTTCTGATCTGTTAGTAGCTGGGATTAATGCAGACAATGCATGAATGTGACTTTCTTTATATAGTTTTTTAACTCAAAACTATATAATATGGGGTCACTTTCATTTTCCGCACCTTTTTTTTGTTAAAATTGCAAAATATTTCATAACCATCAATAATATCAGTCAGTTTGGGAGATTAAGAATTATTTTGATGAGGTATAGAGATCAAGATATCTGAAGTTGCGCTGCGTTGTTTCTTAATATTTTAGAAGCAGTGAAAATATTTTTTAATGCCGATGAGGATGTATTAACTCCCATTCTTTAAGATATAATATGGATTTTTAGTTTGTGAGCGAGATTCAAGATTGCAAGAGGGGGCTTCTTATCCACAAAATATAATGAAAAAACTTTAAATAATCTTATTTTTTCTTCTTATCTCCGCCAAACAGACTGTTTAATCCCTCCGAAATACTTTTTCCTGCCTCCTGAGCAGCATCTTTATACTCTTCAGGAACATATTTATTAATCAATGTTGATTTTGTAACTTCAAAAACAACTTTTGTCAGAGCAGGTTTAAGATCAACTTCGGGATCATCCCATGAACCTTTAACCGGAACTATAACTTTAATTATATCAGGAAGCTTAACACTTCCGGCCTGATTTGCCAGACTGCCATACAACTTCGGATTTTTAAAAATAAATTCAATATTTGAAGCCTCTGTATATAAACCTTTTTCACAGACCATATTAAGTTTAAGATCCAGATTGCTGCTGCCCACACCGAGTTTCTCACACCACTCTTCTATTTCAAGCATATTAAAAGAAGCTATAGTTCCATGTGCTGCAAAACTTGGTTTGCTCATATCAGTCAAAGGATAAATAATACAATCAATATACACCTGAGGTTCGCTATCCTTGCGAGCATTACCACTTTGAATATTAAGACTACCCGGAGAACTTTCACTCTCCATGTTGGTAATGTTCCTGGCTTCTAAAATTAGATTCCAGTCAAGACTATACTCTTTCTTAATATAATCTCCAGGCACCAGAATAAATGAAAAAAGAAAATTAAAAGCTGAATTTTGAAGTTTAAAGTCTACCGGTTCAGTTGTTTTGGTAGAGACCTCTTCATCTGCACTTACAACCGTATCTGATTTTTTAGAGGTTTTATTCTTATTGTCTTTTCCAGACGTTTCTTTTGCCTTTTCCGCTGAAATATGATTAGCCAGATCAAGTACATTTAAATTCTTTGCATCTTTAGCCATAACAGCTAGATGAACATCTTTCAATTTAAGTTCGTTAATATATACCTCTTTTTTGAATAGTGCTTTCATCCTCAAATCCGTTTTAAACTCTCCAATGGTCAGCAAATCACCATCATAACCCTCCGGATTTCCAAGAACAACTCCTTCAACATTAACAATTCCTTTAAAAAGATTGAGACTTAAATTCTTAATAGCCACATCCACTCCGGTAATCTCTTCAACTTGAGGAAGAACAAATTTGTCTACGGTCTTTTTAAGATACTTAACCCCAAAAATCTGTGCACAAATTAATACAACCACACAAAATAAAACCAATCCCAACAATATCTTTCCAAGTTTTTTCATAATTATTCCTTTCCATAAGCTCGGTTCTGTCACCCAGCTACTAACGACCATTATTATTCTATAAATTTGACATTATAGAGCCTCTTTCAAAAATCAGACCCCAGTTATATTAAATAAGGGGCAACGCCCCGAAACAGCACTGCTTAGGGGAGGTGTCACGCTGTTATTTGCTTTTAAACAAAAAGCAAACGACGGAAGGAGTACTTACTCCCAATCAAACATTATCTTTTTTTGACTCACGACTCATGACGCCAGACACATGACCAACCAAGATGCCGATGAGGAGCATCGGTGCTCCAAAAATTACTTCCCCCATCAGATCCAAAGTGCTCCTCCCCTGTTT
>CAYTUX010000068.1:0-2583 GCA_964441455.1 uncultured Victivallales bacterium
AGGTGCCACCCCTATGGGGTTCATATTGCTTTGATGTCTCTACCATGGGTTAAAACCCATGGCTACTAAGATGACATCCCTACGGGATTTAATAAGATACCCACAATAAACTATGAAGACCATTATTATTCTATAAATTTGACATTATATTTCATTATTAGCAGCTTGGTAAATCAATGGGATACGGGCAATATTACCTTATCCATATACTTTTTGTTCCGAGCCGAAGCGACTCGGCTACAGTTTCCCAAGGTCTGCTGCCCTTAGCTACAACTTCCAAGGTCTGCTGACCTTGGCTACAACTGGCAATCTGCAAAACAACATTCATATTGCTTTTTCACACCTGTAGCCGGTCTCGGCAGAGGCCGGAATATTTTTTCATACAACGCTTACAGCACCAACATTTTTAATTATATGTTTATTTACGATTATTTTCAATTTTTTCCTGATTTGCAAAGTGTACAAAATAGAATATGTTTTCTATCTCTGATTTTATATTTATATTTGATATGCAACATTTATTACTGTTTTTAAGAAGCACCGGGGTGAAGTTAAGAATTCCCTCAATGCCGAATTCTATCAGGTTTTCTGTTACTGATGTTGCACTGTTTTCAGAAACGCATATAATTGCAACTTTAACATTGTTATCTTTTATAAAACTCTCAAGTTCTGATATGTCATAGATCGGAATATTTGTGTCATTTAAGGACTTGACATCCGGAGATATGTCAAAGCCGGCTTTTACTGTTATGCCATCTTTCGGATATTTGTAGTAGTTTAATAAGGCCGAGCCGATTCTGCCGCATCCAATAATTATGACGCTCTGTATGTTATCCTTTTTCCCAAGTATTGTATTTAACTTGTCAATCAGTTCATCAACTGAGTATCCGCCTCTTTTGTTTCCTTTTATATCAAACATTGCAAAGTCTTTTCTTACCAGTGACGATGAAATACCAAGGGCATCTGCCAAGTTGTCTGAGAATACTTTTAAAAAACCCAATGATTTAAGTTTTACTGTAACGTTTTTATATTGCGATAAACGCAGAATTGTATCTTTTGATATTTTCATAATAAACACCCTTTGTAACATTAGAATCTAAATATTTTTGAAATATGACACAATTGTAACAAGAAAACAGCTTTTTGACAAATAAAAAACTTTTTTTATGAAAAATTGAAAAAAAGTTTGAATTTTTTGGCTATAAAGCATATACTTCTTCGTTTAATTATAAAACGAACTCGTTTTTTTGAGTTTATTATGTGATATGGATATATATTTCATATTTTAGGTGAATATCAAATACTTAAGGAGTATGTGCCCTTGAAGAATTCAGTAAAGATTAATGGAGATGTTGAACAAGTAAGTTTGACAGAAGAATTAAAGGATTTCATAAAGATTTGGAAATCCAAGCCCGGGAACCTTATTATGGTTCTGCATCAAGTGCAGGAACATTTCGGGTATATTCCCAGATCTGTAGCATTTGAAGTAGCATCACTTCTCAATGTTCCTGTTGCCAAGATTTTTGGTGTGATAAGTTTTTATCATTTTTTTAACACAGTCAAGCCGGGTCGCAACAAGATTTCGGTATGTTTGGGTACTGCATGTTATCTGAAAGGTAGTGGTTATATTTTAGAAGAATTTGCCAGACAGCTTAATGTTGAGATTGGCGGAACAACAGCTGATGGAGAGTTCACTCTGGAAGCAGTTCGTTGTGTCGGATGTTGCGGTTTAGCTCCTGTTATTACATTTAATGGTGAGGTAGTCGGTCGAGTCAGCACCAAAGATGTTGATGGCATAATTGAAAAATATATGATTTGATTTATAAGTGCATGCTGTAATAAGTGATATTGTTTTAGATGTTGTTACAAATTCAATAGAAGCTCAAGCAACAAAAGTGCTATTATCTGTATATAATGATAATAATGTTTTTAAAGTAAGGGTTGAAGATAACGGCATCGGAATGGATGAGAAAACTTTGGAAAAAGTTAAAGATCCGTTTTTTACAGATGAAAAAAAACATTCTTTAAGAAAAGTTGGTTTAGGAATTCCATTTGCAATTCAGGCAGCATTACTTTGTAACGGCAGTTTTAATATTTCGTCAACTTTAAATGTAGGTACAGTTTTAGAATTTTCATTAGACTTAAATAACATTGATACACCACCAATTGGTGATTTTGTTTCAACTGTTGTTATGCTGATGGGATATCCCGGAGAGTTTGAACTTATTGTTCAATATAAAACTTTAAAGGGAGTATATGAACTTAGACGAACCGAATTACTTGAAGCATTGGGTGACTTGGAGAGTGTATCAAATATAAAATTGGCAAAAGAATATATATTAAGCCTTATTTATGCATAAATTTCGTAGCGAAATAGTGTAGAGTAATTAAGATCAATGGGATAGAGAAAAATAATGGGTACAGGTTTATAAACATAAATCAAAGTCATTATTTAAGCTATCTCTTTGAGATTGAGTGCTATACGCTATTGCAGTAGTAATTTCATGAATAATTAAGGTTAAGTCTTGAAGAAGAATTAAAATAAGAGAAAGGTGTTTAAGATGGCTAAATTAACACTAGATG
>CAYTUX010000069.1:0-41399 GCA_964441455.1 uncultured Victivallales bacterium
AATGAAGTTTTTTCTGGGCGAGCAAAGCAACGCTTTGTAAAACAATAACTTACAAGGAATTTTTTTTTTGAACATCATTACGGAGTCAAGAGTTCTGAACTTCTAATTATATAATCATTTAAGGGAAAACCGACGATTATTGAAAAAAATGGGGGAATTTCGAAAAAAAGTATTGCATTTTTAAGCGATAAAACATATAGTTCTCGCCATTGTTTGACAAACAACTCTTGGCGAGATAGCTCAGTCGGTAGAGCAGAGGATTGAAAATCCTCGTGTCCCCAGTTCGATTCTGGGTCTCGCCACCAACTTTTTTTCTATTTTATATGAGCGAGATGCGTCTCGCCTCCGACAATCTTAGCACTTAAATCCTATGAGAATGTCAAGCCCAGTTTTGGCAAAAAATTATACCTGCGGTAGCATTAATAATTTTACTTATATTCCGGCAGCCAATCTTTTTCAACTTCAAGAAATTCGTCACACATTTCTCTGATTTTATCAAGAGAAAGTTCAGAAGCTGTGTGAGGATCAAGAAATGCAGCCTGATAGATTGAATCTTTCTTAAGGTTCAATGCTGCATCAATAACTAAGGAATGGACATTGATGTGAGTTCTGTTCAAAGCAGCCAACTGTAACGGCAAGTCGCCGACATATGTAGGCTGAACGCCATTCTTGTCAACAAGACAGGCAACTTCAACAATTGCATCTTTGGGTAAGTTTGTAATAATACCATTATTAACAACATTACCGCCAATTCTTGCGGGAACATCTGTTTCCATCGCCTGCATAATAATAGAACCATACTCATGAGAAGCTTTGTGTGTAAGTTCAGGATTACCAATAAATTCCTTAGCCTGCTTCTTCCAGCCTGCAATTTGATTTATACAACGTCTTGGATATTCATCCAAAGGAATGTTAAACTCCTCAATGAATTCAGGATACTTACTCTTAATCCAGTAAGGATAATACTCCGCTGCATGTTCTGAAGATTCCGTAATGTAATAACCAAAGTGTCTCATCATATCAAGACGTATCATATCGCCAAACTTTTCTGCACCCTCTTTGCGGGCTTCGGCAACTTTCTTTGCTGCAATTTTCTTGATTTCAGGATACAAATCTTTTCCATTTTCAGTCACTTCAAGCAACCATCCCATATGGTTGATACCGGCAATCTTCCACTGAATATCATCCATATTCTTGTCCATTTTAAGAACATGATTCAATAAACTGCTTGCACAACCTTGAACAGAGTGACACAAGCCCACCGCATGCACATTTGAGCCATGCAAAACAGAACCGGTTACAATTGACATCGGGTTTGTATAGTTCAACAACCATGCTGACGGACAGACATCTTCAATATCCTTTGCAATATCAAGCATCACATTTGCTGTACGCAATCCTCTGAAAATTCCACCAATTCCAAGTGTATCAGCAATAGTCTGACGCAGTCCATATTTTTTAGGAATTTCAAAATCCCATACAGTACAAGGCTCATAACCTCCAACTTGAATTGCATTAACAATATAAGAAGCTCCACGAAGTGCATCCTTCCGGTTCTCAACGCCAAGATAAGGCTTTATCTGCATCCTACTTTCGTTGATGTTAGCGTTCAAAGTATCAAGCATTCTTTTAGATTCATCCAGTCTCACCGGATCAATGTCATACAAAGCTACTTCAGAATCTTTTAAAGCTTCTCTGCACATGCTGTCGCCAATAATATTTTTAACAAAAACGGTACTGCCTGCACCCAAAAATGTAATTTTAGCCATTCTATTTCCTTACTGGTTATTAATGTGTAATAAAAATTTCTTCTTCCATTTATATATTTTGGGGAATTTTACTGTATTACTTAACAGATGTCAAAAAAAGAATCCTAGATAATCAACTTTTCGGAGGGGTTTGCCTTAGTTTATAATGAACCACGCAAATCAGCAGTATATTGTTTTTCTACAGGAGGCTTGGAAAGATACAGATATCCAAAAGGAATACGCAATTTCTTTGCTAATGTCTGTGCTTGCTTAAAAGTTGGTCTGGCTTTACCTAATTCCCAATCGGTATATTTCTTGTTGACAGCAAAAATACTTGCTTCATCAATACCTGCCCTTTTTCTAGCCCAAACTAATATTTCCGGTGTATATGCTACACTCATTATTAATCTCCTCATATCGAGGAATTTTCTTAGCCTTTTTATTTCTTTATTATATCTACAAAACTTATTGTGTAATTATACAATAATCAGAATACTTCAAGCAAATTTCTCCTAATTCTTCAAAAAAATTATAATTCCAAGTAAATCAAACTATATTTATATTCTTTTTCGGCTCTTCGTAAATTATTGTGGATAAATCCCAGAGGGATGACATCTTGGTAGCCTTGGGTTTTAACCCAAGGCATTGATATATAAAAGCATTGAACCCTGTAGGGGTGACATTGATATAAAATTCTTTTTCGTATTTCATTAGATGCCATCCCTTCCATGCTTCGCCTTTGGTATGCAGAACAATGACGGGATTCGGTTGTCTATTTTTATCAGCTTCACACGGTTGAAACCGTGGGCTACAAAGATTTCACCCCGCCGGGGTTCTTGTTAATAACAATTGTTATCCACAAAATATTACGAAGAACCAGGTTTCTTTCCATTTGTTTAACCATTTTTCTATTCTTCGCTTCATAAAAACTCCTTTTATTCAATAAATCAAGGTTAAACCTTTAAAAAAGAAAAACTTGTATTTTTTAGGAGTAAGTTATATCATCTATCGTGTGTAGTTAATGGTTAAGCAACTCCTATTTAGAAAGGAAATATCTATGGGAATAACAATACATTACAAAGGTCAGATGGATGACACTAGTATGCTTCCAATGCTGATTGAGGAAATTCAGGATATAGCTGATACAAAAGGATGGAAATCAAACATACTTAATGAGGACTGGGGAACCAAACCTAATGCGTCAATAGTTAGCAGAGGTCAGATAGAAGGTGATCTGGGACTCAAGGGTATCAGTTTCTCACCCGGCGAAGGCTGTGAATCAATGAGTCTCTTTTTCGACAGATATGGGCATGTCATGGATCCGATGACAATGTTGTGTATTATTGATGGAACCATAAAGCCTACAGATGCATGTGTACATGTTAAAACACAATTTGCAAACTCAGAGACACATATATGGATTATCAGTATTCTCAAATATCTTAAGAAGGAATACATTAGCAACCTTGAAGTTATCGACGAGGGTGGATATTGGGAAACAGGTGATGTTAAAGAGCTTGAAAAAAGAATGAAGTTTCTTGGTGACAAAATCAATGCCATTGCAAATGCGATTTCCTCTGCCCCAATCACAGATACAGATAAAGAAAAAATGTCTGTCGAGGAAATAGCCTCTAAAATTGAGGATATCATCAGAAACATGGATTCTTAATTTTTCGGTTGCAGATAAATATGTGCGTTTTAACCAATAAAATCAGCAAATAAAATCTTAATTCAGTCAGCTTTGGGTTATATAAACATAAAAAAGTTGTAAGTACTGTTTTAATTTATATTTAGATAATATTGGCAGAATTACTGTAAAAACACGCTTTGCGAATGGACGCTACACTGCGTTCCGCTGCTTGACATTCGTCAACCCTCTTACCCTGCGGACGTTTCACCTTGGGAAGCCATTTAGTTTTTTATGAAATAAAAATCTTAAACGAAGCTCTTGAAATTATTAATTGGTATCACCTCCAAATCCACGTAAAGATAATGAGAGCAGCAACCGGAAATGAAAACAATGATATATCCGACAAACAAGATTCAGATGGCTCTGCAAAAGTGGCACTGATAGGCATAGACCGTTCAATTGCCGCATGGGGTAAACTGCTTTCATATTTTCCGGAGCAGGAAGATGAGTTATTAGACATACTAGTGCATTTGGAAAAACTTAGAAGAACAACTGAAAATGAATTTCCTGACGCCCGAGCATTTATACGCCCCGGTTTTGATGATGACCAACAGTGAAGAATTAAACAGAATGCCCTATGTAATTGCAAGCCCTAAGTTAATTGATTCTTGGGAACAAAAAAAGGCCTTGCTTGTATATTTCTTGAAATATTTCTTTAATCGGTTCAACAGCCTCATTATATTCTACCTGAAAAAAATATATGTATTCAGCATTACTGTTCTTTATGCTTCTGAACCATACAAAACTAATTGCCTTTTGCCATCCAACATCCAGGTCAATCACTTCACTTCTACCAATAACCAGTTTTATTTGCTCAAATTTGTCTTCTGTTTTTGAGAGAAAATCGTCTAAATCCATTTCTGGTTGCTTTATTCTGCTAAAACTTTCGTTACAGTCTAACTTATCAAACCATGCATTCTTACTTGGTATATCCAAGTTGTGTAACCGGTATATAAATTCTTGATTTGTTTTATAGTCTTCTGTTCCTAAGTTTAGCCAAATCCCATTGTCATATTCCATAAAACATGCCTCCTTGTGTTGTATTGAAAAACAAAACAACCTTAAACAAAAACGTCCCCTATCTGATTCCATGGAATGATTTTTATTCCATTACGTTGTGTTCGGGCTTCACCACCATAAATAATAGAACTTGAATTCAGTTTAATACTGTTCTCAACAACTTTGATACCTTTAAAAAAGTCAGAGGAAACAGTTTGTGATGACTTGATTTCCCAAGCCGAAACCTTCGCACCGTTTTCCGCAAACAAATCGACCTCGACACCATTACTATCTCTATAGAAACATAGCCGATCATTTATGCCTGCATTAGCGTATTGCTTAATTGCCTCGCTAACAACAAATGTTTCAAAAATAGCTCCACGTAACGGATGCCCTACTAGATGTTCAGGTTTTTGTAGTCCTAACAAGAAACAGGCCAATCCTGTATCAAGAAAATAAAGTTTCGGCGTCTTAACCAGACGCTTACCTATATTTGCATGCCATGGTTGAAGAAGCCTGATAATTCCACTTTCCTGAAGAACTGACAACCAGCTTTTTATTGTATTATGAGTAATTCCACACTCGTTACCTAGAGAATGCATATTCAACAGCTGTCCGGTACGCCCTGCACATAACTGGAGAAACATTTCAAATCTGTGTAAATCAGTAACGGCAAGAATCTGCCTGACATCACGTTCAACATATGTGGAAATGTAGAATGAAAGGGCTTCTGTTGGATTCAAATGCTTATCATGAATTCTTGGATAAAATCCGGAGTAAAGCATTTCGTTAATTGTTACAGGAGCTGCCTTATGATAAAGTTCATCATAAGAAAAAGGGTACAATCTGGCAATAGCCGTTCGACCAGCAAGAGATTGCGACACTGGTTCCATCATCTCAAATTGTCTGGAACCTGTTAAAATAAACACTCCTGTCTGCATTGAAGCATCAACAATAGTCTGAATATACGACAACAACTCTGGAACATGCTGTATTTCATCTAAAACAGCACCATCTGGAAACTCATTAAGAAATCCCCGTGGATCTGTTCTTGCATAATTTCTCTGATCAAGGTCTTCTAAAGACACATAGGGTTTTTCAGGGAAAATAGCACGGCAAAGAGTGGTCTTTCCCGATTGCCTTGGTCCTGTAACAGTTATAACCGGATACTGTCCTGCCCATTCTAATATTTTATTTTCTAACTTTCTTTTAATCATGATGACAGCATAATGACATTTTTTATGTAAATTGTCAATTATATTTACAAATTACATAGATAATTTACCGCAACCAAAAGAATATTAACAAACAAAACTAATCTAACTAATAAAAAAAACAAAATTATTCAAGCATTCTTTTCACACCCATATGCATTTTAGTTCTTAAGTATTATTCCGCTACTATAATACCATTTTGACACTTTTCCATAGACTTCTGAAACGGAATCACCTTTGAATTGTTTCTTGTCCTCCAGCAACTCGCTCAGAAAAGAATCATATACCTCACTTTTTAACTTCAAAACAACTGGATATGTTTTTCGCTCATAAATTGTTAAAGTTCCAGTATACAATATCCATTCATTGGAACGCAAATGCCTTCCAAAAACTTCTTGGTCTGCTTTGTATCTTATTGTTGCTCTCGGCATTGTCTGTTAAACCTTTTTCTTATTTATCATTTTGTCTTATATTCCCCTACCGATTCGGCAGCCATGCTCAATGTTGGTTCTTCGGCTGATTTATCTTCGCCCCAGACTTTGGCAATCCGGTCTTTTATCTTTTGCTCAAATATTTCTATTAGTTGTTTGTTTGCGTTTACAATTTCTTGTTCTTTTTCTATTTTAGCAACTATTTGTTTTTGTATTTCAATAGGAGGCAATGGAAATTTTATTTTAATGATAGCATTACCGTTAAATTGCGGTTGACCGCCTCCTGTCATTAACTTAGCCGCTTGACTAATATAATTGGAACTCTGAGCAAAAGCCCAATAATATTTTGGATATACCCTTTTTTTGTCGAAATTCAGACGAATAAGAAATGAAGCAAAAACGGCCGGATACGATTCTTTAAAAATCATAGTCTTTCCATATGTTGCCCCTGTTCTTGCAACTAAGATATCATCTTTACTAACTATACTTTTCTGTGCATCTAATGTTAAATCAATATATCTAGCATTTTCTTTTATCAATTCGCCATCTACTCCAATATCTGTAATTCTAATAAAACGAGCATTGCCTTCGTCTTTAGCTTTTTCTGTAAATCCATATTGTGGTTTTGCAACCTCACCCAACTCGACCATTTCCCAAGCGGGGTCAATGTCTATTTTGGGTTTGTAGTTTTCAACTACCATTTTTGCCCCATCAATTATTTTCTGGTAGCCTTCTATTTCAGCTACTATCTCCTCTTGAACCGATAATGGAGGTAGCGGAATTTTAACCCTTTTAACTAACTCAATATTTAAATTCTTAACTACCCCCCCCGTTGCAGACTGAGCAAATTGGTCTTTAACAAATTGAGAAGAAAGAATATTAAAAACATAATTCTTGTTTAAATTATTTTTGAGTTGTTTAAAAACTAACCAACCATCATGAATTGCACCAGTAATATTTACAATATAAGGACGTCCAAAACTCATTGAGTTTGAAAGTATGAAATCTCCAGGTTCAACTAATCTTGATTTTTTCAAGCCTTCTGGTCTTATTTTTTGTTTAGTTGAATTTACAAACTTAGCCCCCTCTTGAACATCACCAATTTTAATCCAATTTATGCCATTGACATCATCCGTTATATAATCTTGAATTGGTCTTGGTGAACCTCCTCGCTTAATATCAAATAATTCATTAAGTGTACACAAATCAAATTCTGTTTGCCCTAAAATTGTTTCTTTGTACCTCTCGCCGCTCAAATTATAATCGCCATTTTTTGCAATCTTTGATTTCAGTACAGCATGAGCCATTTCGACTTCGCTCAAAGCCCCTGCTTTAAATTGTTTCAATAAGTCAATTGCTTCTTCCAGCTGTCCACCTTTAATAATATTTCGTTGAGCACCCAGATTGAATCCATCGTTATCAACTTTTACAAATAGTATCTCATTACTTGTTTTGGCAAATTGCCTATCCATCAGCAAAATAGAAGTCTTTACTCCACTATATGGATTAAATACTCCGGCGGGCAAACTCACTACGGCATACAGATGATTCTCAACCAGCATTTTACGAAGTTCTTTGTAGGATTTACCACTTTGGAAAATTACTCCCTCGGGAACAATTATACCTGCTCTACCGGTTGGATTAAGATGTTCGGCAATGTAGTCAACAAACAAAACCTCTGAACGATTTGACTTTACTGTAAATTGTGAGTGAGGTCGAATCCCCCCTTTTGGACTCATAAATGGAGGGTTGGCAAGGATAACATCAAACCTGTCATCCCAACGATCTTCACTTGATAAAGAATCATATTCATAGATATGCGGAGATGTGAACCCATGCAGATATAAATTGACCAGACTCATACGAACCATATCGGGAGATATATCATAGCCGATAATGTTTTTTATCAGCTTCTTTCTCTCATCAGGAGTCAGGTTGTTGTTTTTCTCTTTGATATGTTTAAAGGCAGATATAAGAAAACCGGCTGTTCCACATGCTGGATCAAGTATTGTATCCGATTTATCCGGATCTACAGCTTTGACAAGAAAATCTATTATGTGTCGTGGAGTTCTGAATTGCCCGGCATCGCCTTGTGAACCCATGATAGAAAGCAGATATTCAAATGCATCTCCAAGTTTTTCACTATGGGTGTATTCAAACCTTCCAATCTCTTTTAGAAACATTCGGAGCGTTTCCGGATCGCGATATGGCAGATATGCATTTTTAAAGATATCTCTGAACAGTTGAGGTATGTTAGGATTTTTCTCCATATTCTCTATGGCTTCAGAATACAATCGGAGCAGGTCATTTGCTGAGACCTGTGGACTCGTAAGGTTATCCCAGCTATATTTTTCAAATTCAACAGTTATCTCTTCTTCAGGATTGGCTGGATCTTTGATTTTGTAATCTGAGAAAAACTTTGCTTTTCCGCCAAGTTCAATGGATTCTTTATCCATATCATCCATAAATTTATATATCAATGCAATTGTAATCTGCTCAATCTGCGATTTCGGATCCGGCAACTTCCCTACTAAGATATCCCGGCAATCATCTATTCTTCTCTTTGTCTGTGTATCTAACATAAATTCCTTTGTTATTATTGCATGATGCAATGTAATAAAACGCAACATTTTTTATTTTACAAATATATAAGACGCAAAGCATTGAGACGCAAAGCATTGCGTCTCTATGGATTATTTCAAAAAAAAACGTATTACGGTTTATTTAAAAAATTTGTCTTTATTCCAATTTTGTTGATTCTCATTAATATATTTTCTGATATTTTCAAATGATTTATCATTGCGGATTATATGATCGTGAAAACGGGGTTGCCAGGCAAAATCGGCACGGATTTGACGGGCATTTTTGGTAACACCAATTTTAAACCCACGAATAATGGATGCCAGATTTTTTGATTGCCCCCCAAATTGATTTATATGATCATTGGTCGTCGCCGCGGTCGTCGTCGCGGTCGTCATCGTAGAGACGCAATGCTTTGCGTCTCTTTTATTATATTCATTTTCACCAATTATGACAATGGCATGAAAATGATTTGGCATTATTACATATTCATCCATCATTAAATTCATATCTGGTCGCATTTCAAATGTTTTTAACCATTCGGTTTTCACGATTTCCCCAATGGCTGACAATTTCATTTTATATGGAGACGCAAAGCATTGCGTCTCTACGATTTGTCCAAAATAACATACCCTGTTTTTGGTGCAAATGGTAACAAAATATGTGGCATTCCAACCATAATCCCAATTTTGCAATCGGGTGGATGAAATACGGTATTTGTTTTGAAATTTATCTAACATTATTTATCTTTTTGTTTTTATTTTTCTCTGCTTCCTCTTAAGCGGCAAACCGCTCTAAATTGATATAATCTTTAATGTAAACAGGAATGACTTCTCTGTATTTTGCAGCAACTGCTTTGAATTGCGAATTGGTAAGCGTTGGATTTGTATGTAATGACTGAAAATCTTTTGCTTCAATTATTTTTCTTAATTCCTTATCCACAATATAAGCCTTAAAGAAATATTTTAAAGCCCTGGTATTGACATCTTCATCCGGCGGATAAATTGAGATAAATTTCTCAAATTCTTCTTCAAGAAGTTCATCTTTAGATTTGAATTTAGGAATTATACCAAAAATCTTTTCAACCACTTCTCGAATAGATGTTTTTCTGTCAATCTTTGCAGCCTTTCTAAGTTTCTCCAGAGTAAAATATTCTTCAGGCTTATTGAATATCTCATCTTGTATATAAGTTGTCACATATTCCCAGTTATCCAGCTGCACATTTTTCTTAATAACATCATCCATAACAATTCTATCTTTAAACTTAAAGAGCATCTGATCAACTTTCATTCCATCGTAGCCGACCTCCTGCTCTGCAACCATTACAACCGGATCCGGTTTGATGCTTGTGAACTGGTTTGTACCTTTGGGTTCACCAGGCTTTCCTGTTCCTGTAGTAGGTTTAGGCAATTCAAGTTTCTCATCATAATCAAAAGTTTCTTCAAAATATTCACAATTTGCAAAAAAATCAAAAAGTTTATACGACTCTTTATTGTGTGTAATGATTTCATCATCACCTAATTGATCTTTATGTTTAAATTGAAAAGTATGTTTTCTTGTTCCACGACCTTTTATC
Source organism: uncultured Victivallales bacterium (assembly GCA_964441455.1). Classification (GTDB taxonomy): domain Bacteria; phylum Verrucomicrobiota; class Kiritimatiellia; order JAQICX01; family JAQICX01; genus JAQICX01. The sequence continues at coordinate 10,239 of CAYTUX010000069.1, forward strand.
TGCACAAAGTCTGCCGGACTATAAATTGGTCTTGCCATACATAAATTAAGTAAGTCCGGACAATCATATCCAGTGGTCATCATCCCGACAGTTACACAAACTCTTGTCTTGCTTGAAACATATCCTTCAAGCCATGTTGTCTTGCCATTCAATTTGTTATTTGAAAAATTTATAGTCATCTGCTGAGAATCATCAACCTGTGAAGTAACCTGAACTGCAAAGTCTGAGTTGTATCTGCCGGGATATAGCTCTTCTGCAAATTCATTTAAGACTTCTGCTAGCCTTCTGGCATGATTCTGACTGACAGCAAAAAAGATTGTCTTTCCAATCTCATTTGTAATAGGATCTCTAAATGCATTTTCCATAAATATTTTACATAAACTACGATTTGTCTCGTCTGAAAAGAATGTTTTTTCAAAACTACGAGGCATAAATGTGCTTTTTTCTTCACCCTCTTCTGTGTCGAAAACAATGGAATATCCTTTATCTGACAAAAGTTGAGTTGTGATTTCAGTTCTCACATCAACAACTGTTGGGTTAATCAGGAATCCATCCTTTACTCCATCAATCAAAGAGTATTGATAGGTTGGTTCGCCTCCTTCACAACCAAAAGTATTATAGGTGTCACGCAACATTCTCCGTTCAACTTCTCGCGGATCATTCTCTTTGACTTTCGAGAATTCAACACCTTTCAGATAATCTTTAGGAGTCGCTGTTAAGCCTAATTTATAACCATTAAAGTATTCAAATACTGCACGAGCATTTCCTGATATTGATCTATGTGCTTCATCTGAAATAATTAAATCAAAGTCTGTTGGAGAAAAAAGATAGCTATACTTGTTATCAAAACTTAGTGATTGAACTGTGGTTACTATGATATCCGCATTATGCCAATCTGTTCTATGCTCCTTGTATATAGATGTTGTGTAGTCAGGTCTTAAATAGTTGTTGAACGCTTTCCATGCTTGATTTTCCAACTCTAATCTATCCACCAAAAACAACACACGTCTGGCATTTTGAGTTCGCAGAAACAGACGAATAATAGCGGCGGCTGTTAAAGTTTTACCCGTTCCTGTCGCCATTTCAAACAGAAAACGATCTTTATCATCGGCAACAGCTTTCTGAACTGCAAGAATGGCTGTTTTTTGATAGTTTCTTAGAAAACGCAGTCCATTATCAAAAATAAAATCATTACTAGAATCTATCGTACCGTTCCAGCCGGGCATCTCTTTGTAGTCAGGCATTTGTACTTTAACAATATAATCATCATCAACGGGTTCCTTGACTAAAGCTTCTCGGTCAGGATTCCACTCTTTGATTGCACCAATCTCAGCTGCATTTGGAAATTTGTAAATTGGTTTGGGATTCCCCTTCTTCAAATTCCACAAAAAGTGAACAACTCCATTCGAAAGAATGACAAATTGAGCATTCACTGTTTTTGCATATTTTCTGGCTTGCTCTTTGGCAACCAATGGATGTAATTTCTCCTTTTTGGCTTCCAGAACACAAATAGGTTTATTATTGCTATCAACTAATAAGAAGTCCAATGAACCAGATTTTGTTTTTTCAAAATCATTTCCCCATGCATCAGCCTCAGTTTGAGTAATCTTAACATGATTCTCAAGCAATATATTTGCTTTCCCGTGTTCATCATCAAAAAAACGCCAACCGGCTTCTTCAAGCAGTTTGTTAATCTTTATCCGGGCATGTGCTTCGTTATCTGACATTCCTTAGACATCCTTTGTCGCTTTTATAGTGGTTTAAATAATTTTCTAATAATTGTAGAGTATATTTGCTCTTTTGTACATTACTTTTTAACGAATCGTAGTAAAGAAAAGTTGCATAATCCATTAACCAAGATAATTCTTAGTCTGGAATGACAACGTCTTAATTGTCATATTCTTTTAACCAGAAATATACTGTGTTTTTATCAGAGGTTAATAAAATACATTTTAGGCCATAATTTACCTGTTACAAGCAGTCTTTTAGAATTAGGTTCATAGGCGATGCCATTTGCAACAGCTTCAATATTCTCTTTAGTGCTTTCCGGAACAAGTTCAGAAAGATCAATCCTTTTTTCAACTTTTCCTGTCGTTGCATCAATAACAACAATCTGATTTGTCATCCAGATATTTGCATAAATCTTTTCATTGGCATATTCAAGCTCATTAAGATTGATTACAGGGATTTTTCCATCTTTAATCTCAAGTCTTTTAACAATTGAAAATGTTTTCGGATCTCGAAAAAATAGAGTTGAAGAACCATTGCTCATAATAATGTGTTTTTCATCGTGAGTAAGCCCCCACCCTTCACCAATATATTTGAATATCTTTTCAAACTTGAGTTTTTTGATATCATACACAAGGCATACACCAGCTTCATAGGTCAGCCAATATAGTTTGTCTTCATATATTGTTGATCCTTCACCAAAATAAAGTTTTGGTAATTTAAAAAATTTTTCTTCTTCACCATTCGGATACTTGGTCATAATAAAATGTGAAGTTCCATAGCCGCCGGTGCTTTCACATAAATAATCTTTGTAGAAAAACAGACCTTGTGTAAAATTTTTATTATTATGGTTTAAGGTTTTGGCGACAACCGCTTTTTCAATTGGAGCTTGTTTGGCGGAACAGCTTGATGTCAATACCATTGAAGCAATGGCAGCGATGATGGTTGAAAAGCGAAAAACAGAAGTCTGCATATTATACCCTTTTTTTAACTTCATCAATGGAACCAGCCATCATAAAAGCTTGTTCAGGAAAATCATCTAATTCACCATCAACTATCTGTCTGAATCCTTCAACAGTCTCATCAATTGTAACGTACTGCCCCGGAATACCGGTATATTGCTCAGCAACAAAATTAGGTTGCGATAAAAATCGCTGAATTCTTCTAGCCCGGTTTACAGTTGATCTATCGACATCAGGTAACTCTTCAATGCCTAAAATAGTAATGATATCTTTTAACTCACTATATCTTTGAAGGATTCTTTGAACCTCTCGTGCAACTTTATAATGTTCCTCCCCTACATACTCCGGAGCTAGAATTCTTGAATTGGAGGATAGAGGATCCAGAGCTGGATAAATTCCCATCTCAACAATCTTTCTATCAAGCACAATTGTTGCATCAAGGTGAGCAAATGTTGTTGCAGGTGCGGGGTCGGTTATATCATCTGCCGGAACATATACAGCTTGAACAGATGTAATTGAACCACGGGTTGTGGAAGTAATTCTCTCCTGTAACGCACCCATCTCTGATGCAAGAGTCGGCTGATATCCGACAGCTGAAGGCATACGCCCTAAAAGGGCAGACACCTCTGCACCTGCCTGTACAAATCTAAAAATATTATCAATAAAAAGAAGAACATCCTGTCGCATGTTGTCTCTAAAATATTCAGCTTGAGCTAATCCTGAAAGCGGAACTCTAAGTCGTGCTCCCGGAGGTTCATTCATCTGTCCATAAACAAGGACGGTATTTTTAAGCACTCCTGATTCATCCATCTCGAGCCATAAATCATTACCTTCTCTGGTTCGTTCTCCCACTCCGGCAAAAACAGCCTGACCGCCATGTTCAGTTGTTATATTTCTAATCAACTCCATAATCAGCATAGTTTTTCCCACACCCGCACCGCCAAACAAACCAATTTTGCCTCCCCTGGGAAATGGAGCCAGCAAATCAACGGATTTTATACCCGTTTCATATAATTCAACCGATGGCATCTGCTCGTCAAAAGATGGAGGTGCTTTGTGAATTGATTGTCTACGGTATGTGGGAATCGGTCCCCTGCCGTCAATCGGCTCTCCCAATATATTAAGAACTCTTCCAAGAACTTCTTCGCCTACCGGAACAGTAATTGATGCTCCGGTATCTTCTACCGGCAACCCGCGACTTAACCCGGCTGTAGCTGACATGGCAATGCATCGAACAATGCCATCTCCCAGAAAATCTTCAACCTCCAGAGTTACACTCTCTCCACGTTCTTCATCGCGCACAATGAGTGCATTATGTAAGTCAGGAAGATGTGAGTCATAAAACTCAACATCAATAACCGCTCCGACAATATGTACAATCTTCCCCTGTGCCATTATAAAATATCTTTCTAAATTTTCTTTTCTGTATTCGGATTTATATCCGGAATAAACGGACTGCCTATTAGAGACTCTACAAGGTATCTTTCATCAGCAATATCAACATAATCCGAGGCTTCTGCAATCTGAGATATTGCTTTTTGATTCTTTGTATTCATAAATGTGATATTCCTCGAAATTAATTAAGATTCCCAAAAAAAATAACTTTCTTATATTATCAATAAATCTTTGTTTTGACAAGCAATAATTAATAATGTATCTTTCCTAAAGTTCAAACAACATAGTCCGGATAAGATTAACTTTCGTATAAAGGTAAAAAACAGTTGTATTTGTATAGAACTGAAATTAATAAATTTTAATGTAAGTATAAAACACAATTTATGTTTTTATACGATTTACTAACTGAGGCTTTAGCCTGTATTATTCATAAACTTTGTGACGAAACAGCGTAGAGTGCTTAAAGTCAATGAGATAGTGCAGAATAACAGATGCAGATTTATAAACATAAATCAAATTTGTTATTCAAGCTAACTCTTTGAATTTGAGTGCAATACGCTGTTGCAGTAGATTTTTATGAATAATTCAGGTTAGAGTCCATTTAGATTTTTATGAAATAAAAATCAGAAACATTTTAAGGAATAACAATGTATAAACCAGTATCAAATAGAGCAGACTTTCCTGAGGTAGAGAGAGAATCTCTGGCTTTTTGGAAAGAAAACAATACATTTCAGAAACAACTTGATAAAAACAGAGACAAACAAGAGTTTGTTTTCTACGACGGTCCGCCGTTTGCAACAGGTCTGCCTCACTACGGTCATCTTCTGGCGGGAACAATAAAAGACATTATTCCCAGATATCAGTCAATGAAAGGCTACTATGTTGACCGACGATTCGGTTGGGACTGTCACGGGCTGCCCATTGAAGCTCTTGCTCAAGATGCCTTAGGTCTGTCAGGAACAGCTGCAATACAAGAAGTTGGAGTTGATGTATTCAACGAACAGTGCCGTTCAATGGTTCTGAAATATGTTTCAGAATGGAGACAGACTGTCACCAGAATGGGACGTTGGGTTGACTTTGAAAACGACTACAAAACAATGGATGCCTCCTATATGGAAAGTATCTGGTGGGTTTTCAGTCAACTATGGAAACAAAACAGAATATATAAAGCATATAGAATAATGCCATACAGCTGGAAACTGACAACTCCTCTTTCAAATTTTGAAGCCGGAAACAATTATAAAGATGTACACGATCCGGCGATAACTGTCAGATTTAAAATTCTTTCAGAACAGAAGTGGGGAGAAAATGCATATATTCTTGCATGGACAACAACTCCATGGACACTACCTTCAAATCTTGCTCTCTGCGTCGGTCCTGACATTGATTACGTTGCTGTCAAAGATGCAGACTCTGAAAAAAATGATATTTATATAATGGCGAAAGCCCGTATACCTGCTTACTACAAAAAAGCAGAAGATTATGTTGTAGTTGCAGAAATGAAGGGTAGTGAAATTGCCGGGCACAAATATGAACCCTTGTTTCCATACTTTGAAGGACGGGAAAACTGCTTTCAGGTTTTGCAGAACGATTTTGTTACAACAGAAGACGGCACAGGTATTGTACATATGGCACCTGCATTTGGAGAAGACGACTATCGTATATGTACAGAAGCAGACATAGAGCTTGTGGATCCACTGGATCGTGAGTGCAACTTTGGTCACCTTGTTCCGGAATACGAGGGTCAATTCTGCAAAGATGCCGACAAGGCAATTATCAGACGTTTGAAAGATGAAGGCAAAATTATTCATCAAAACACAATAAAACATAGTTATCCTTTCTGTGACCGAACAGACACCCCTCTAGTATATAGAGCTATTGAAGCCTGGTATGTACGTGTGACAGATCTGCGAGATGAACTTATAGAGAATAACAGCCAAATACATTGGGTTCCTGAACATGTGGGGGAAAAACGCTTTGGTAACTGGCTTCAGAATGCAAACGACTGGAATATAAGCAGAAATCGTTTTTGGGGATCATGTATTCCTCTTTGGATAAATGAAGAAGATGAAGAGGATATCATATGCATTGGATCAGTTGAAGAATTGGAAAACCTTAGCGGTGTAAAAGTTGATGATCTTCACAAACACTATGTTGACAAAATCCTAATCAAAAAGGATGGCAAAACATATCGCAGAACACCTGAAGTTCTTGACTGCTGGTTTGAAAGTGGTTCAATGCCATATGCTCAATGTCATTATCCCTTTGAAAACAAAGAAAACTTTGAAACTCATTTTCCCGGGGATTTCATTGCAGAAGGACTTGATCAGACCAGAGGCTGGTTCTATACCCTTACAGTTCTTTCAACAGCACTTTTTAAAAGACCTGCATTCAAAAACGTAGTAGTTAATGGACTTATACTTGCCGAAGATGGCAAGAAAATGAGTAAGAGACTGCAAAACTATCCGGATCCAAAAGAGTTGATAAACCAATATGGAGCCGATGCAATACGTCTGTATATGATTAACTCTCCGGTCGTTCGTGCAGAAGAGCTGAAGTTTTCAGAGACAGGCGTGCAGCATCTTATGCGCGACATACTTATTCCTTTATGGAATTCATATAGTTTCTTTGTAACATATGCAAATATAGACAGCTGGCAAGCTGATTCAGGTGTTCCTCAAAAGCCCATCAACGTTCTTGACCTGTGGATTCGCAGTTCCCTTGAAACTCTTATTGAGGATGTAACTGATGCAATGGATAATTACGAGTTGCAGAAAGCAGTTCGTCCATTTGTCAGTTTCATTGAAAATCTTACAAACTGGTATATCCGCAGAAGCAGAAGAAGATTCTGGAAATCTCAGGATGATGGCGACAAACAGCAGGCATACGCAACATTGCATTATGTTCTGCTGCAGCTTTCAAAGATCGCAGCTCCATTTATACCAATGATAAGCGAAAGTATATATAGAAATCTGAAGACAGATGATATGTCTGAGTCTGTCCACCTATGCGACTTCCCTTCAACACAAGCCGGAGAAAAAGATGTTGTACTGGAAAAACAGATGGAACTGGCAATGATGATTGTCAAAATGGGACGTCAATTGCGTACTGACAACAACTTGAAGGTAAGACAGCCGCTTGCAACAATTCATGCCGTTACAAAAGACAGACAAGCACTTGAATACGTAAATGCTCTTCAGGATATCATCAAAGATGAACTGAATGTTAAAGACGTTATAACCAACGACAACGAAGGAGTACTTGCTGATTATCAGGCAAAAGCCGCATTCAAAAATCTTGGACCAAAGCTTGGACCAAAGGTAAAGTTCGCTGCAAAAGAGATAGCAAACCTGAATTCAGAAGAACTTGCTGCCATTGTCAATGGCGGAACAACATCAATAACCATTGATGGAACACCCTTTGAACTTGATCAGAATGATGTTATAATCGAAAGAGTTCCAAAAGCCGGACTTGTTGTGGCGGCAGAAGGTGAAATGCTGGTGGCAATTGAAACAGAACTATCTCCTGAACTAATTCAGGAAGGACTTGCCAGAGAACTGGTAAACAAAATTCAGAACATGCGTAAAACCGCTGAATATGAAGTGACTCAAAGAATCACCACTGAAATTCAAGGTGATAAGGAAATAGAAAAAGCGGTTGAAGAATTTATAGACTACATAAAGTCAGAAACGCTGACTCTTGATATTACTATGGTTGACTCCAATGATGAAACATTCACTCAATGGGACATCAACGGACACAACGTTTACATCAAAACAGTTAAGACTTAACCGGCAGGATTCACACTTCTTCCTAAACCATCATTTTCATATATGAATGATGAGATGGAAGAAGAACCAAAGTAATTGGAGACCCCAACGAAAAAATCAGCCGGGGCGTAGTGATCGGCGGTATTTTTCTTTTTAGTTCTTCTCAATATGTATTGATCACTGCCGTCAGTGTAATCGAAACAAGTCATTATTGACTGATCATTGTGAATACCCAAAACACTACAGGTATTGTGATCAGGCTTACCACGTATGTTCCGAGTGTTAATGAAGAGGCAATGGCTCCATCGCATCCATATCGAGATGCAAGCACTGCCGCAACAGCCCCAGAGGGCATTGCTGCCTCAAGGATCAGCACTTCCTCCTCAATCATTGGTAAACCCAAAAACATTCCACCGACACCTGCAAACAGCGGTTCTGCAATAAGTTTTATTGCCGCTATTGCAACAATTAATACTGCAAGTTTCCGAAAATTAACTGCACGCAGCATGAGACCTATTCCAATTGCAACAAGGACTTCGAGCGAATTCCCGACAACAGTAAATATTTTATCCACAAATTTTATAACAGGATTCTGCATTGGAAAACCAATAATTGAAAAGGTTAATCCTGCCGCAAGTGCAATAAATATGGGAGAGCGCAAAAAATTTAATAGCACTGGCGCTATGCGTTCCGACTGTGTTTCGTCACGCCCAAAGTACATCGCAAGAGCAGCACCGATCGTGAATCCGGGGATGCAGGCACCGAATTCGCCGATAATCATTGCATCCATCATGGCATCTGAATTTCCTGCAAACACCTGGCTGATTAAGGTGTAGCCCAAAGTTGATGAACTGCCAAAGCCTGCAACCAGGGTGAATGCCCCGAGTTGTTTTCGATTGAGTCCAAGCCGGCTGCCAACCATCCATCCTAAAAAACAGCACAACAATATTGACATCAACATGAGGGCTGCGGGGATCATCTTCCCTAATGAAAATGTTCCACCTGAAACACTTACGAAAATGAGGGCAGGCAGAGCATAATCGGTAACAAGCCGAGAAAATATCGACTCATGTTCATGTGAAACAATGCCGCGTTTTTTCAGCCAATACGTAAACAGTATCAAAAAACAAAGAATCAGGACTGATTCGAGAAGATTATAAAATTGTGTCATTGGAACATTTACCCTTTCAAAATATACTTTAGTAAAATAGACCGTTTTTTTTCGTTGCTAGAGTTGTCATATATTTTCCTTTATCGAAAGACTCAAATCAGCGGTACTGCATTTGTCTTGTTCAATCATTTTAGCTTTTAAATGTTCGGGGGCAAAATCCGCATCATTTGGCCAGCCGATGTTGTGAAGTATGGGGGATAGAGTAAATTGTTTGAAAAGAGAGATATCTTTTAGTGGTTCAAAAACCATCCCCCATAGGGAATCCTTTAAATCAACCTCGTCTTGAATTCCATCATTGAAAACCAAATGAACCTTATAGTCTGATGAATATTTTGCGTCAATAACTTCAAGCATAATTACTCCAACGGGAAGACAAACAGATCTGAGGATCCGTAACTGTCCGACGTAAAATCGACAAAATTGCCCGACGGCGATATCGACGGATGCACATGAATGGTCTGATCCTGAACGGGGCTGGTATTCGGCCAGCATAGGATCTCGCTCTTTCCGGTTTTCAGATCTATAAGCCACAACTCGTTTTCCTTTGTCGCCTGTACATCGGAAATGATAAACGTACTCTCTCTGTTGATCGACGAGTGCCCCAATTTACGATCGGGGCTCCCAAAGTGATCCTGACAATCTTCACCATTGCGATTAATCGAACAAATCGTTGCGGGCGTCCAGCCCGGCACTGATTTTTTGTGAAAATACAAACGGTCACCTGTGAAATCCCAGTATTCGTGTGTGGCACGAAATCCGTATGGCATGGTCAAAAACGGTCGAGCCTCGCCCTTCTCAACGTCAAGAATCCATGTTCTTGCACGCTTTTCAAGTGGAAGCGACATATCATCTTGCGTGTCCGGTCCCGGATCAAACGTTACCAGATTGCTATCGCCCGGGCAAATCTGTGCGTGATTCAACTTGCCCTGCCATTCAAAAATCTCTTGGTATTCACCCGTCGCGATAGATATGAACGCAAGCATCGTCGACTGGTACTTGGAATCACATGACACCACCACGCGATCCCCCGTGCCCGAAAGTGCCGGCGGCGCATCCGAAGGCTTGGACGGGAGTTTTCCTTCAAAATCGATTAAGACCCTATCTTCGCCCGTGCAAACGTCCACGGCATAAACACGCCAGCCGGCCGTGTAAATAGCCTCATGACCATTGCGTGCGATACCGAACGAAATCTTGCGAAAATCAGTTACGTCGCTCAATTGCGCTATTTCGCCACTTTCCAGTTCCGCCTGATAGAGCTGGAAAGCGCCGGTGCGATCAGACGAAAATATTACATATCGCTCGTCGCTGGTAAACGCTTCTACTTCTTGATAGCAGCTCACACTTTTTGGTGTGCCACTCGTCATTCGCCAAACCATCTTTCCGGTCTTCTCATCAGTCAAAACCTGCTTTTCCGAAGGTAGTCTTTTTAACATTGCTGTCTCCAATCTTGTCAACGTAAGAGTTCAGCGATTCTTTTTTTATACTCATAAAAAAAGATTTCGCAACAACGACTTGTTAGCTGTATCGTCTTTCAAAAAGCCATTGAGAAGTCAAATTACGTTTGTTTTTTTTAACGCTTCAGCGTTTTTTTTTAATTTCATGACCTCGATAACAATAGGTCATCACAAATCGGTGCTTGCACGCCGATTCCTTTTAAGCGACTTGTTTTTACGTTTTCTTTTTTGCCTACGAAGCAACTTTTTCTGCGAACATTGGCGTTTTCGTGCGGCTGTAAGCCGTCGCGATCAAAGGCTTGTTCGCACATTATTCAAAATCCAAAGCCGCACAGATCCATATCTTCTCCAGTCTCCAGATACATCAATGCGAGAAACAGGTAACCGACACCATCTACGGACTCGTAGAGATGAGTTCCTTGGTGCCCTTGAAACATACCTCCTTCATAGAGTCCATCGGCGGCTTCTTTTGCCAGGACGCGGGCATGGTCGAGCATGCTCTTGTCCTTGAGAATGTTGCCCGCCCGAATCAGGAAATGAATGCATCGCCCATATTGTTCAGCGTACGCGCCTTTTCCGCCATTTGCCGGGGTACTGTCTGCTATTACCTTCGCCCATCGGTGAATTGCATCTAGATAAATCTTGTCGTTCGTTTGTTCATACAGCGTGACGCATGCTTCGGCGACGGCCATTGGATAGTCGTGGGTTGGCCATTGATCTCCGTTCCACACATCCGCATAGTAGCAAGGCCAATACCCCTTCTCTTTTAGTTCTTCCGGCATGCCGTCTTGAACTCGAAGTTGACCATAGTATTTCAATGCCTTGCTGTCATAGCCGTATTTCAGATAGGCGTAGATGCCCAATTGTGCCATCTCAGCAAATTCATCGTTTGCGGTATACTTCGCAGCCCGCAGAAGAGACTGAGCCCATACTCCGATCTCGGTTGTACACACCTTGGAGTCCCATCGATTGAAATCGGGCTGATTGATCACCAGTCCGGTCGATTTCCCGCTATGGGAATAGCTGTAGCGTGCGATCTTCAGTGCATTTTCAAGCAGTTCAGTATCCTTGGTTTTGCTATATAGCCATGCGATCGACTCCACCAGAATCCCGCCCGACTCAATGAATGCATGACCCTTCTTGCCGTCGTCATGCCGATTGAATCCCCCCGTTTTCTTGTCGTAGATATGGCGGGGAAACATCGTTCGGATATATCGTTCGCACTTCTGGCGATCATGACGCCAGAACAGTTCCCATGCCGGCGTAATCGGTCGTAATTCGTGGTAGCCGCCACTGAAGTGTATGACCTTATCCTTAACCGCATCGTAGTATTGGTGGTTTCCCCACAGAAACATTCCCTGGTCATCCACACAACGGTTAAGGAATGCCTTGATGTAGAGATTCACCGAGTCTGCATACTGAGGTTTGCCGGTGAGTTTGGAGAGGGCACAGGCAGCAACCAAGAGTGGCTGATCCCAGTAGAGCGTCGTGCCTTGTGGTGCACCGATGAGACGATAGACTCTCTTCGGCGAATGCGGTTTATCTGGTGGGATGCCGGTGCGAGTGTCGAGCACAGACATCCACATCGAGGTGATGACAGAACCATAAACATCCGTTCCCGTTTCCATCATTTTGCGAAAATGATTTTCAATAAGCTCCATGTAGCCTTCCTTCTTTTCCATACGTTGCGCTTGACCATCAACCGTTGCGACCAACAAGACAAAGTCTGCTGTCAAGTCCTAATTTAAATTTGTCAATTTTATTTACCTGCGGAGCTAGTCCACACCTGTCTAACATTCTAACGTTCTAACAATATAACTATTTATAAGCTTTTCTATCCTTCATCCAGACATGAATATCATCAAGAGTCTTAGCCCATTTTTCATCATCATATCTAACTTCTAAAAATTTATCATAAAGTGTAAGCACAACTTGTGTCATTCCCTGTGTGAATAACATTCTCTCCTGAAATTTGCTTTCTCCGGCAAGCTGCTCGCCCTTCGGCAGCTTGGTTGATCTGAAGATAAATTCATCTGCATCAAAATGCGTTTCCCAGACCTCATCTTTTCGGGCAATAATCATCTTTGCCTGTTTAATTTTCTTGTCGCCAAGTAGTGCCGTCGTCGCCTCACTGCTTGCCAATGGCAAACCATTTCTTAGCTGCGTAACATGTGCTCCCTGAACACCTGTATTAACTAAGGTCACCGGACCATCAAGCATAATGCCAAACTCACCTGATAGTTCTAAATTTATTATACCGCTGAGTTTCTCACAGAAATAACATACCCAAGTCAAAAATTCACGACCAAAAAAGTCTTCAGGAGCCGGTTCTTCGACATCGGGAGAAAAGCTGCAAACCGGAATATCTCTAATATTGATGTTTGCTCTCTTGACAGCTGCACTTTCAGGCGTAAGAGGAATTAATTTCTTATTTGTAGTCTGTTCAAACATATGAATAAAAACATCTGTCTGCTTATCTGTTGTGCATTCCGCATATACAATATTCTCATTAGAATCATAAACCATTTCAATACCTGTCAGCATTGGCGGCATCTTCGGCAGCAATCTTGCTGTAATCTCTTTTTTAATTGCACTCTTCTCTTTACGACTTAAAAAATCTTTACCCTCCGCCTGCATTTGTGCAATCTCTTCAAGTTTACACTCTGCTTTCAAAAGTGCTGTAGGTATCTTTCGCTCTGCTTTCATAAGTGTCAGATATAGATATCCGGAAATAACAACTGTCTCTTCCTTTATATCAGTATCTAATAAAAACCTGCTGGTCACCCAACCATGCACCGGCTCGTCACCTAAAATTGTTAACGGCGGTGCAACATTATTCTGAAAACATTTCAGATCTCTGGGATCTATTCCCCCCGGCAGATAAAACATTTTGAATGAAACATTTTTTTCACTAAAAGACATATAATTTAATCCTCTTCACTATTATTATTTAAAAACTGAAATATAAACTCGGCGGCCTTTTCATCGGCATTACCATGACCAAGCTTCTGATTTACCTCCTGTATATTACTCTGCATAATCCGGCGTTGTTCGGTATTTGTCAAAAGTGGTCTCAAAGCATCTGAAAGCTTTTCAGGTGTTGTATTATGCTGAATCATCTCAGGGCATATTGTCTTACCTGCAACGATATTAACCATACCAATATTCTTAATCTTTATTAACATACGCCCAATCAAGTATGTCAGCAGCGAAGTCTTGTAAACAACAACCATTGGGCACTCCATAAGCGATGTTTCCAACGTGGCGGTGCCGGAAGTTGTAAATGATGCATCAGCCTGTCTAAGCACCTCTCGTGTATTGTCAACAATTACGTCAATATTTTTTGGCAGCTCTATTTTCTGCATGACTTCAATAATCTGCTGCTCCGCAGTTTTTGTTGCTGCCGCCACAATAAAATGTGCATCCGGAAATTGTTTTTCGAGCAGAACACATGCTTTTAACATTGGTTTAAGAATCATTGCAATCTCTTTTCTGCGACTTCCGGGAAGTATGGAAATTTTCTGTTTTGCACCATGCCATGGCAGCGAAAGTACAGGCAGCATCTTTGCCGCATTTGCTTTGTCAACTAATGGATGCCCGGCAAATTGAACCTCAATGCCGCTCTGATCTTTGAAAATCTCTTTTTCAAAAGGAAATATTGTTATGAGCAGATCAATAATCTGAGCAATTTTGGGAATTCTCTTCTGATTCCATGCCCATACCTGCGGACAGATGTAATGAACCGTCTTTATACCAAGTGCGTGAACCCGCTCGGCTAAACGCAAATTAAATCCGGGATAATCAATAAAAACAACCGCATCAGGATGCTCTGCTTCCGCCTTATCAAGCATCTCAAAAAATACCTTTTTGAAAAAACCTATACGGCTTATAACTTCAGTGAAGCCAATTGCTGCAAGCTCTTTCACATCATAGAAAGTCTCAACTCCCTCAGCTCGCATTAATTCACCGCCAAGTCCAAAAAAAGTGCAATCAGGCATCTTCTCTTTTAATGATGCAACCAGTTTTGCACCATGCATGTCTCCGGAAACTTCTCCGGCCATTATCATTATCTTTTTCATAAAATATTTTCTCTTTAAATCAATCCAGCCCCGTCCGGGCGGCATTCTTGCCGCCCTTCCCAATTATAACTCTCTTACGACGGGTTGTTCTTGATACATTCACATATTTGTGTCGCCAGACTAAGAGCATCCAATGCAGGACGACCTCCGACAACCGGATCACTCTGCTCCTTAACACAACGAATAAATGAATCAATCTCATCTGTCAACTGATCACAATCCGGAAGTTTAATCTTCTTGGTGCTGATCCCAATTGCCTGCTTCTTAATTATTACACCACTACGATTGTTGTAATCAAGAGACAGATAACCATCTTCCTGAAATACACGAATCTTACGCAAGGGCTCTCGACTAACTCGGCTGGCTGTAATATTAGCAACTGCACCATTTTTAAAATTTAATCTTGCATTAGCAATATCTTCTGATTTACTTATTACAGGCACTCCGACAGCATGTATATGAACTACAGGAGAATTTACAATATGCAAAATAATATCCAGATCATGAATCATCAAATCAAGCACAACACTCACCTCTGTACCCCGAGGCAGCATCCCAAGACGTGGAGGCGGAAAAGAACTCATTCTTAAAGCTTCAATAAAACGTGGCTTGTTAATCTTTTTTTCAATATACTTTATAACAGGATTAAACCTTTCAATATGACCAACCTGGAGAATCAAATCCTTTTCCTCTGCAAGATGTACAATAGCCTCCGCCTCTTCTGTTGAAGCGGCAAGTGGCTTTTCAACCAGAACATTAACCCCCAGTTCAAGTAACTGTGTTGCCATCTCATGATGTTTGTCTGTCGGTACAGCAATACTTGCCGCATCAACTTGCGACGCAAGCTCCTCAATAGATGTATAAGCCTCACAACCAACTTTCTTGGCAATTTCCTTCGCCCGCTTTTTGCTGATATCATAAACTCCGACTAAATCAGTCATCTCATGTTCAGCATGCACTCTTGCATGATGCTGTCCAAGACTGCCAACGCCAAAAACTGCTGTTCTTATCTTCTTATCCATAATTATTTATTCCTTCTTTTAAAATCAATCATTCTACGTACGGGCGGCAATCTTGCCGCTCCTACAGAGGGCGAGGCAGTAACCCCTACAAAGCTCTCCCCACTATTTTCTAATTTACAAATTTTCGAATTCCTCACTTTTCCCATCAGATCCAAAGTGCTCCTCCCCTGTTTAGGGGAGGTGGCCACGCTGTCATTTGCTTTTAAACAAAAAGCAAATGACGGCGTGGACGGAGGGGTAATCCTGCCATTTACGCATTCTCGAATTTTCGCACTTTCGAATTTACATCAAAACCTTATCCAATATTTTCGCCAACTCATCAATGCTCCCAACACAATAATCAGCTTCACTATCTTTTATATCTTTTGAAACCAATATTGTCCTGCAACCGGCAGCCTTACCTGTAAGAACATCGCCCTCTCTATCCCCTACCATAAATGAATTTCTTAAATCAATATCGTGTTTTTCGGCAGCTGCAAAAATCATACCGGGCAGAGGTTTTCTGCATTCACACTCATCACCTGCCAGATGAGGACAGTAATACATGTCCAGAAGCTCACAGCCAAATTCTTCTTTCAGCTTCTTTTGAAGCCTATCATGCATTTTTTCAAGATCAGCTTTCTCAACAATTCCTTTGCCTACACACTGCTGATTACTTATCATTATTCCAACATAACCATGAGCAATTGCAACCTTTAAGCTTTGTACAAATCCATCCTGAATATGAAAATCTTCCCACTTTTCAACATATCCCGGACCGGGTGACCTGTTAATTATTCCATCCCTGTCAAAAAAAACACACTTTTTCATTATTATTTACTTGCTTTCCGTACGGGCGGGCCTTGGGTCCGCCCCTCCTACTGGGAACGCCAAGCTTGAAGGAAAAACTTGGCAAAACTCCTCCCCACCTAATCTTCCAATACGGAATTGACCCTTTCTTCAATTTTCACATTTTCGAATTTACGCATTCTCGAATTTTCACATTTTCGAATTTACGAATTTTCGAATTCCTCACTTTTCCCATCAGATCCAAAGTGCTCCTCCCCTGTTTAGGGGAGGTGGCACGCGAAGCGTGACGGAGGGGTAATCCTGCCATTTACAGCTTCTTTTTTTACCCTTTCCCCTTCTTACCATGCGTCTGGCGTCATGAGTCATGCGCACTCTGCAACCTCGCTCGACCAACAATAAATACCGGCAGAGGCTTTCCACGCCAATCTAACTGTATTGCGTCTAAGTCTCTAACGGTCTAACTAATTTCACAAATTAAAATTCGTCTGCCTTGGAGCACCATCTTCTCTTTCCTGACGAGCTAACTCCTCGTGAACCTCTGAAAGCGGCTGTTCCTCTGCTTCCTGTTCATGAGCAGCCTGAGCAAGTAAAGCAGGCTTTATAGAATCAAGATCGCCCAAATCTTTAAGACCAAAATGATTCAAAAATTCTTTCGTTGTTCCATATAAAAAAGGTCTTCCGGGCAGTTCGCTTCTTCCCGCAATCTTCACAAGATGCAGTTCCATAAGATTTTTAACAATATTACTGCTGTTTACCCCTCGAACTGCCTCTATTTCAGCCTTTGTAACCGGCTGGCGATATGCAATGACGGATAAAGTCTCAAGTGCGGGCATAGACAACCTGGCAGGCTTGCCTATTTCAAGATAGTGCCGGAGCCAACGACCGCAATTTGCTGCTGTCTGAAACTTATATCCCTCGGTCGTCTCAACAATAACAAAACCATTGGGGCGATTATTAATATCTTTAACTAAATCCTCAACAGCATTATTGACATCTTTTTTGCTGACTTTTCCATACTCCTTGGCATAGTCTTCACTGGTATCCGCAACCTCTTTTATACACTTCAATATCTCATTGATACTGATAGACCTGGTTGAACCAAAAATCATGGCTCCAACAATCTCTCTTAAATCCGGTAATTTCTTTATCTTTGACATATAAACAATCCTTGTTCTCGTAAAATCCTTTAAAGCAATGACGAGATCTCTTCTTTGCTCTCCAATTCCAAAAATTCTTCTTCCGGTGCATCATCTGATGAAATCATAATATCACTAAATTGTCCATCCTGATATATTGTTATCTTCTTGAGCTTTATAAGTTCAAGCAATGCCAGAAATGTACAGACAACTTCGTGCTTTGTCGACTTCTTCGTAAATAAACTGCTGAACTGAACTGACCTTTTTTTTCTTAAAACTCTAACAAGTTCATCAATTTTCTCTGCAACTGTAAACTGATCTGAAAAAATATCCCCGACAACATCTTTTTTAGCACGCTTCAAAACTCTGTTAAAAGCTGATATCAAATCATATAAATTAACATCTTCAAGCTCTATTCCATCATCACTGTCATCCAATATGGTAAGATCCTGACCAATCTCAAAAATATTCTCCTGCTCAAGCTCCTGAACATGCAGTTTTGATGCAATGTCTTTAAACTTCTTATATTCAACAAGCTGTTTAACAAGATCCCATCGCGGATCTTCTTCGTCATCTTCAAGTTCAGGGCGATCCTCTACCGGCAGCAGCATTCTGCTCTTTATCATCATCAAAGTGGCTGCCATGACCAGAAACTCACCGGCAATATTTAAATCCAGCATACGCATAAAATCTAAATATTCCATATACTGCTTGTTGATTTTTTCAATTGGTATATCATATATATCAATCTCCTCTTTTTTTATCAAGTATAACAATAAATCAAGAGGTCCTTCAAAAACTTCAAGCTCAATTTTGTAATCTGTTTTATCAGCCATTTTTTTATCCAACAAAAAATTCATTCTTTTGGGCGGGATGCGTCTCCCCCCTACATTTCGCCCGCGCCAGCTCGTACGGTCGAAAAATCTTTTGCCCTACAGTCCCACCGCAGCCTTTGCCGCATCAATTGTCTTGTCAGAAACCGCTCTTGCTTTTTTTGCTCCCTCTGCAAGAACATCCTCAACATAATCAAGATCATGCACCAATGCTTCACGTCTCTCTCTAAATGGTTCAAGATATTCCCATAAGTCTTCAAAAAGCTGTTTTTTTGCATGCCCATATCCATAACCACCCTTGCGAAGATTCTCCGCCATCTCAGACACCTTTTCTTCTCCTGCAAAAAGTTTATAAATCTGATAAACATTGCAAGTTTCAGGATCCTTAGGATCATCCAGTTCTTTAGAGTCAGTAATTATCTTCATAATTCTCTTCTTTGTTGCCTTCTTGCCGTCAAACAACAAAATATGATTGTCATAACTTTTCGACATCTTCTGCCCGTCAATTCCCGGAACGACAGCAACTGTATCCTGAATAGATGCCTCCGGTAATGTGAAAATCTCACCATATTCATTGTTGAATTTAATTGCAATATCTCTTGTAACTTCCAAATGCTGTTTCTGATCTCGACCAACAGGAACAATGTTTGACTGATATGCCAAAATATCTGCTGCCATCAAAACAGGATAACTGAACAAAGCATGACTTGCTGCAATACCCTTGGCAATTTTGTCTTTGTATGAATGGCAACGTTCAAGTAACCCGAGAGGTGTAACTGTCGATAACATCCATGTCAACTCCAACAATCTTGGTATATCACTCTGCCTGAAAAATGTTGTTTTAGCAGGATCAAGACCTAACGCCAAAAAGTCCAGTGCGACATCAAGTGTGTTCTCTCTTAAAAATTCAGGATCCTTTGATGATGTCAGTGCATGATAGTTCGCAATAAACAAAAAGGCTTCACCCTTTTCCTGTAACTCCAATGACGGCTGCATCATTCCGAAATAATTTCCTAAATGCAATTTACCCGAAGGTTGTATGCCCGATAATATTCTCATCTATTTATTCCTCTATTATATTCTAAATTTTTTCGTACGGGCGGCATTCTTGCCGCCCCTTCTGCAATTTTCGCTGCAATACTTCATATTGCCTCGTATATTTTCTTCATTTCATTACGAAATGCTCTGCCGAGAGCAAGAAAATTTTTATTTATTTATTGACCCAGGGCGTTGCCCTGGGCTAGTATATTAAGGGCTTTCAGCCCTTGCGGACGCCGGGGACATATTAGCTCCTGCCCATCAAACATTATCTTTTTTGACGCATGACTCATGACGCCAGACACATGACAAACCAAGATGCCGATGGTAGCATCGGTGCTCCAAAAATTACTTTTCCCATCAGATCCAAAGTGCTCCTCCCCT
The DNA here is from genome assembly GCA_964441455.1 of uncultured Victivallales bacterium. GTDB lineage: Bacteria > Verrucomicrobiota > Kiritimatiellia > JAQICX01 > JAQICX01 > JAQICX01. The sequence goes on from CAYTUX010000069.1 coordinate 30,000, forward strand.
GTTTAGGGGAGGTGGCACGCGCAGCGTGACGGAGGGGTAATCCTGCCATTTTCGCATTCTCGAATTTTCGCATTTACGCATTTGCAAATTTTCAAATTCCTCACTTTTCCCATCAGATCCAAAGTGCTCCTCCCCTGTTTAGGGGAGGTGGCCGAGCCTGCGAGGACGGTGGGGTAATCCTTTATTCAAAATTGGACGTTAGATGTTCGACGTTCTTAATCCATTTTTATTTTTCTTTGTGCTCTTCGTGCCTTCGTGCGAGACATTTTTTCTCTTTTTTCTTTTAATAATCTGCGTTCATCTGCGAAGAACCGACCACCGGGAGATAGGCTGGAGCCTGCGACAGCAATGAGTGCAGCGAATGGCCTATCTGCGGATAAATTCTTTTGCATTCAATCGCCACTTACTTCAGCATCTCCAACTGTTTTTCAAGCTTCTCAAACTTATCCTGTATCTCCTGCAGTAAATCTTTCTGTCTGACAATAACATGATAAGGAGCCCTGGTAACAAAGTTTTCATTAGAAAGCTTTGCATGTATCTTCTTGATATTTCCTTCAAGATTTGCAAGCTCTTTCTCAATCTTTGCAATTTCAGCATCCGTATCAACAACACCATCAAGAGGCATAAGAACTATTCCGATTTCACTGAGCGTTGCAGGCATTGCCTGTTCAGGAATCATATTCTCATCAATAACAACCTCGGATGCCCGAATCAGATTCTTAATGGAATCCAGATCGCCCTTAAGCAGATCTGCTTCCTCTGAACTGTTCGGCTTAACAAAATATTTCAGAAAAACTGCCGGCTGAATGTTATAATCTGCACGCATCGTTCTGGCAACTCTAAGCATATCATGTTTGTCTTCTACATATTTAACAATCTCATCACTTATGTCCCATGCTTGTAACTGTTCTGATCCGGCTGGCTTAGGCCACCGGGCAAGCATAATAAAGTCTCTGTCCGAACCAAACCCCATCGTATGCCATAACTCTTCTGTCAAAAACGGCATAATTGGATGCAGAAGCCTTATTGATACAGAAAAAACATGATACATGATCTTGATTGTTTCTCTTTTCTCATCAATATTATCTCCATAAAGTGCACCCTTTGCAAATTCAAGATAACGGTCGCAATATTGATGCCTGATAAATTCATACAATGCATGAGCCGCATCATTGAATCTATACTTCTCTAATGAATCACAACACTCAATAATTGCTTTGTCAAGCATTGCCAATATATGCTTGTCATCAGGCTTGAGTAAATCTGCCGAAAATTCAAAGTTTGTAATATCAATATCTTCTTCAAACTTGTCTCTGTGCATCTCCATAAAACGAGCTGCATTCCAAATCTTTGTACCAAAGTTCCTGCCGACTTCAAATTTCTCATTTGAAATATAAACATCCTGACCCGTAGCTGTAAGCATGATTAGACTGAAACGTAAAGCATCTGCACTGAATTCTTCAATAATATCCAGTGGATTAATTGAATTTCCAAGACTTTTACTCATCTTCAGTCCCTTGTCATCTCGAACCGTTCCATGAATATAAACCTTCTCAAATGGTATGTCACCCATAAACTCAATACCTGCCATAACCATCCTGGCAACCCAGAAGAAAATAATTTCTGAAGCTGTTGTCAAGTCATTGGTAGGATAATAAAATTTCAAATCTTCATTGCTCTCCGGCCAGCCGAAGGTTGAAAACGGCCATACCCATGAAGAGAACCATGTATCAAGAACATCTTCATCCTGACGAATATTATCACTGGAACATTTCTCACATTTAACAGCAGTTTCTTTAGACACCCACTCATGTCCGCACTCATCACAATAAAAAACAGGAATACGATGTCCCCACCATATCTGGCGAGATATACACCAATCACGAATGTTGGTTAACCACTCTTCATAAACTCTTTCCCAGCGAGCCGGCACAAACTGAATGCTGCCATTCTTAACAGCCTCAAGAGCCGGTGCTGCCAATGGTGCCATCTTCACAAACCACTGCGGAGACAATCTTGGTTCAACAGCAGTATGACAACGGTAACAATGTCCAACCGCATGAGCATGATCATCAATTTTTGCAAGCAATCCATTCTCTTTTAAGACCTTAACCAAAGCAGCTCTGCATTCAAATCTGTCCATACCCTCATAAATTCCGGCACTTTCGTTCATTGTGCCGTCATTATTCATAACATTAATAGGCGTCAAACCATGCCTGTTGCCCATATCAAAATCGTTTGGATCATGAGCCGGAGTAATCTTTACAACACCTGTGCCAAATTCTGGGTCAACATAATCATCATATATAACAGCAATTTCTCTGTCGGCAATTGGCAACAGTATTGTCTTTCCTTCTAAATCCTTGTAACGCTCATCTTCCGGATGTACTGCAACCGCAACATCACCAAGCATGGTTTCCGGACGAGTAGTCGCAACAGTAACAAAACGCCCCGGCTCACCTTTTACAGGATACTTTATATGCCATAAGTGACCATTCTCATCTTCATGTTCACTCTCTTCATCAGACAAAGCTGTCTGACATCTTGGACACCAGTTAACAATACGACTTCCCTTATAAACCAAACCCTTTTCATAAAGTCTCGCAAAAACTTCTGTTACAGCTTCACTCAGTCCTTCATCCATCGTGAAACGCTCACGATCCCAATCACATGATGCTCCCAGCTTCTTCAGCTGATTTATGATTGTTCCCCCATACTCCTCTTTCCATTCCCAGACCTTCTCAATAAAAGCTTCTCTACCAAGATCATCCCGACTCCTGCCCTCTTCCTTTAAAGCTCTCTCAACAACATTCTGCGTGGCAATACCCGCATGATCTGTACCCGGAACCCAAACAACATTACGCCCTTGCATCCTGCGCCAGCGTGCCATAATATCCTGAATCGTATTGTTCAAAGCATGCCCCATATGCAGAATACCTGTAACATTTGGCGGTGGAATCATAATACAATAAGGTTCGCCGCCCTTCGAACTGTCACTATGAAATGTCTTGGATTCAAGCCATTTCTCATACCACTTATCCTCTATCGAATGCGGCTCATAATTCTTTTCCATTGTCATTTAATTTACTCCATAAAATCAATAAATCTTTTCTTAAAATATGTAAACAGAGTATATTATAAAAAAATAGAAACTTTTGCAAGAATCTTGTCCCCTTTTCAAAAATTTTCCCTGTTTTTCTGGTTCTTCGTCATTTATTGTGGGTATCTTATTAAATCCCGCAGGGATGTCATCTTAGTAGCCATGGGTTTTAACCCATGGTAGAGACATCAAAGCAATATGAACCCCATAGGGGTGGCACCTGAGTTAAGAAATTAAGATGTCATCCCTACAGGATTCTATGTTTTGGGTTATTATATACCTCTAGGTTAAAACCTAGGGCTACCCGGATGTCGCCCCAGCTACTAAATATTTTGTTTTTATTCAACATAAAAATGTTTTGTTGTTTAGTAGCTGGGCTTTTACCCACAATAATTGCTGAAGAACCATATAATTTGATTAATAAATAAATAAAGGAATAAATAATGTTTGGAGCATATCCATTTTTTGGAGAAAGGCGTGTTGTTGATCTTGATGGGAGTTGGAATTTCAGTTTTTTAGGAGAGAGAGTTGATTTAGAAGATCTTAATCTTGATGATTTGGTGTTTTCAGAGAAGGCAGCGGTGCCTGGTGTTTTTGATGCGATGCCTAAGTATGCAGGAAAAAGAGGAACAGCTGTTTACCATAAAAAGATTAAAGTTTCAGTTGGTATACCTGGTAAGATTTTCTTTGGCGGCGGAGGCATGTGGTTTCGCATTTATATTGATGGTGAGTCTGTCGGAGAGTGTTCCTTGCCATACAGTGGTGTTTCCTTTGATGTTCCCGCTTCAGCAAACAGAGAACGCGACATAACTATTCTTGTTGATAATCGTTTTGATTCACAGAGAGTTCCTTTATTTGATGAATTTTTTGACTTTTATGCATATGGTGGTTTTTATAGAGGAATAGAGTTTCATGAGCTGCCTCAAACCTATATTAATAGAGTTCAGATTACTACGATTCAGCTTGAACCTGCAATTGTAAACGTGAAAGCATTTATTGGCGGATCTTTTTCGGATAAAGAGAATTTTGAAGTTTCTTTTGACGGCAAAAGCTTAGAGATGCAGAAAGATGTTACTGTATCTTATGGAGTTGCAGAATTTGAATTGGAACTTGGAGATGTCGGCATATGGTCTTCCGAACAGCCGGTATTGCATGAACTCACTTTGACGGTTAGGAATGATTCTATTACAGAGCGTTTTGGCGTTCGTACTGTTGAAGCAAAAGACGGCAAGATCCTTGTTAATGGTGAGGAGCAGAAACTTCTTGGTTATTGTCGGCATGAGGCACATCCGCAGTGCGGACCTGCATTACCGCTGCACATATTGATTAGTGATGTTCAGCAACTCAAAGATCTCGGGTGTAACTTTGTTCGGGGATCGCATTATCCACAGGATCAACGTTTTTTAGATCTTTGTGATGAGTATGGATTGCTGTTTTTTGAAGAAAGTCTGGGCTGGGGGCAGAATGACAACCATTTTTTGAACGAAGACTTTATCAGTCAGTGTGAAGAGCAGACAAGAATTATGGTTCAGAACAGTTTTAATCATCCATCCATTATTTTATGGGGGTTTCTTAATGAAGGGGCAAGTGACATTGATTGTTCTAAGCCTGTTTATGAACTTCTTGCAAAAGCCATAAGAGAAGAGGACTCTTCAAGGCTTGTTACTTTTGCAAGTAACAGATATGAAAAAGATATTAATCTTGATATAGTTGATGTTGTATCATTTAATTTTTATCCGGCTTGGTATGGTCCCCGGGATAGTCATCCAAATCTTAATGATATAATCAAGAGGACACGAGAGCTGTCAGAACACATAAAGAGTACTCAGACCGGCAAACCATATATTGTTAGTGAGATTGGTGCAGGAGCAATATATGGATGGAAAGATCCTTTAGAAGGTCATTGGTCAGAAGAGTATCAGACAAAATATTTAGAGACAGTTTGTACTGAAGTTGTTTCAAATGATGACATTGCAGGTATATCAATCTGGCAGTTTGGTGACTGCAGAACTTATCAGAATTTTGGAATGCTCGGACGTCCAAGAGCATTTAATAATAAAGGGACTGTAGATGAGTACAGACGACCTAAAATGGCATATAAAAAAGTAAAAGAGATTTTTACAAGGGGATAAAGCGACAACTTCGACAGCGGCGACAACAACGATAGCATAAAGAGATGCGATAAATCACGTCTGTACTTCTGCATAATTAATGAATCTAAGACCTGAAAATTAAAAACATAAAAAAACAAGGAAAGTAAAGATGGCAAAGAAAAAAGCAATAAAGATCGGGATTCTTGGACTGGGCAGAGCCGGTTGGGGAATGCACTGTAATGAACTGACAGGCAGAGAAGAAAAGTTTGAAATTGTTGCAGGCTGTGACCTTTTGAAGCCTTTTAGAGACAGATTTCAGGAAAAGTATCCGGATGCTAAGGTATATAAAGATTATGAAGAAATGCTCGCTGACGAAGATATTGAGATGATATCTGTTGCATCACGAACTCCGGAGCATGTTGAGCATGCAATAATGGCAATGAAGGCAGGAAAAATTGTTTTTCAGGAAAAACCAATTGCTGTAGATTATAAAGAGGCTCAAAAGCTTGTAAAAGCCCGAGAAAAATATGATGCTCAACTATACATAAGGCATAATCGCAGGTTCGAACCGATGTTCCAGCATATAAAAGAGATTATTGCATCAGGTAATCTTGGCGACGTTTATGAAGTTAAATTAAGACGCAATGGGTATTCAAGACGTGACGATTGGCAGACAATTATTGAGTGTGGCGGCGGGCAGCTTTTAAATTGGGGACCACATATTGTGGATCATGCGCTACGTTTCCTTGATTGTCCCGTCGCAGAAATGTGGAGTGATTTGAAAAAAATTGCTGCTGCAGGTGATGCAGAAGACCATTTGAAAATTGTTTTAAAAGGTGAGAACAGTAGAGTTGTTGACCTTGAAATTAGTGGTGGGTCAGCAATTTCAGAACCGGAATATATAGTTTCCGGAACAAAAGGTGGTTTGTCAGCCGGTGGTAATGAAATTAAAATGAAATATTTGAGTCCTAAAAAAGAGCTCACCAAAAGAGTTGCTAAGAAAAAGACACTTATTGATGGTGGTTTTGGCACACAGGATGATTTAAAGTGGGTTGAAAAAACAGTTGAAGTCAACCCTAAGAAGAAAATGGATACAGCTTCTATTTGGGATTATCTATATGCTTCTGTAAGAAATGGGAAAGAATTTCCTATTACACTAGAAGAGTCTTTAGAGGTTATGAGAGTCATTTCTGAGACAAGAAAGGACACCATATTCAATACATATAACGAAAAAAGGAGGAAAAAGAAGAAATAATTATTTATAATCTATATTTGGTAATTACCTGATATATAGTAAGTTAAATGAATAATATAATGTGCTTTACTAAAAAATGTAAAAAAATAATAAAAAATCTTGACGATTTTTAATAAAAACTTTATAGTATCGCCACATATTATATGGAATAATAGACAAAAATATTTATATATTATTGTAACTAACATAAACATTGAAGAAAGGTGTCAAATGAATAAGACTCCAAATAAAAGTTGGAAACAAGGTTTTACGCTTGTTGAGTTGCTGGTTGTTATCGCTATTATCGGTATTCTTGCTGGTATGTTGTTCCCTGCAATACAAGGTGCAATTACTAAAGCAAATGCTACATCGACAGGTAATAATGGCAGTCAGGTATGGAAAGCACTGTATTCGGACAACTTAGAGAGAGATCAAGTCGGTGATGCAACAATCTGGCCGGAAGATGGTGGCGAAATTGATGTTGGTACAGGTGGTTCTGAAGATTTACAAACATATGATACTTCTACAGAATATTTTAAGCTTTGTAGTGAATCTGGTGTTTTTTCCGGTATTTCTCCTTCAATTCTTTCTGCTTCAGGTTTGCCTTCTGCTACTTCTTGGTCAAATGAAACTGGTAGAGTTGAATTTAAGGATCAACACAATGCATGGTGTGTTGTAATTCCTAATACATCTGCATCATTCTCACCAGAAACTCCATTGTTCTTTACTAGAAACTTTACCGGTGGAGGCACTATTGATGCAATTGATGGTTTTGCCCAAGAAGAAAAACCTTTTGGTGACAAGATGGGGGTTGTTATCACTTTTGGTGGTTCAGTTAGAATTATCACAGATAAGCAAGCTTCAAGAGATATGCAAAAATACTTCAATCCATTGAATGAGAATTATGAATTTTTAACTCCTGGTACTGATTCAGGCGACTAAGGTATTAAAATAGTTTAGCTTTATAAAAATGGGGTAGTTTTTAACTGCTCCATTTTTTTTTGGTAAAGAGGGGAGTATTCGTTTTTTTTGTTTTTCGACAGCGTCGACAACAACATCGACAACGTCGACAGCAGAGAAAACCGAGGGTGTTAACAGCATCGAAGTTTGAAGCTGAAAAGGAATATTTATGGATATAGTTGAGAAATATGGTGGCTATAGAAAACTTGATTCATTCACGTTGGTAACAATTATTCAGTTAGGTACTTGGAAGTTTTGTAGTAAGTTTCTTAATTACCAAAATGACCCTAAAGGCAGACAGTTTGATCAAATGACTCAAGCTGCTCGTTCAGGTCGAGCAAACATTATTGAGGGATCGGAGCGGGCAGGCACTTCAAAGACGACAGAGATTAGGTTGACTGATGTTGCTCGTGCAAGTTTGGCAGAACTCAAAGGTGATTATGAATTTTGGTTACTTAGCAATTATTTTGTTCCATGGCACAATTCTTGTGTAGATGCTCGAGAAGTATATGCTGTAAGTTTTGACAAAAGTCCTCCAGGTGTAAGTGATGGACTACATGAGTCGGGTGCATACTTGTTAGACCAATTTTCAAAATTTTCTAATTGGCTTGATAGCGATGATGCGAATGTAGTTGCAAACACCATGATAATTTTATTGAATAGGGCGTTGAACATGTTAAATCGTCAACTTGAAGCACAAAGTAACAGCTTTAAAAAAGATGGTGGATTTCATGAACGTGCAGGAACAATTCGTCGTCAGGAAAGAGAAAGACAAAATCCAAATGAGGTCGTTCCTAAATGTCCTGAATGTGGCAAGTTAATGTGTATACGAATTGCCAAGAGTAGTAAAAATGAAGGAGTGTCATTTTGGGGATGTACAGGATTTCCAGAGTGCAAGGCAACAAAAAAGTTTAAGAGTTAGTCCAAACACAGCTGTCGAAATGCTGTCGGTGTTGTCGATGCTGTCGCAAGGTTGTCGAAAAAAGAAGAAACGAATCATGAAGATAGCAAAAGTAGTTGTTACAATTTCATTGGATAAAGAGTTTGATTATCTTATTCCTGATCAGATTGCAGACAAAGTTTTTGTCGGCTCCAGAGTGAAAGTGCCCTTTGGTCGCAGAGAAATTGATGGCTATGTTGTATCCATTGGTATTTTAAAAGAAACACCAAAATTTCAGTTGAAAGAGATTACGAGACTAACAGATGATAGACCATTTGTTTCAGAAAAAATTTTAGAGTTAGCAAGGTGGATAGCATCATATTACTGTTCAACAGTTGAGCAGGCAATTAGAGCTGTTCTCCCAGGAGCAATACGAAAGCATTCAGTTAAACAGAAAAAAAAGCTTTTTGTATCATATATTGATGATTCAGAACTTCCGGATAAAATTTCAGCAAAGCATCAGCTTATTATTGATTATGTCAAAAAATCCGGTGGAATGTTTCAAGTTGACCTGCTTGAAAAATTAGATATAACAGTTTCACCTATTAAAACACTTGAGAAAAAGAGAATTCTTAAGATTGAACCTAAGGCAGATCGTAGAGATCCGTTGCTCAACAGAAACTACATAGAGACCAAACCTTTAGATTTAATGGATTCCCAGCAGAATGCATTGGATATACTTTGTGAACAGATTGATCATAATAATCCAAAGCCGCTATTAATTTACGGAGTAACAGGAAGCGGGAAAACAGAAGTATATCTTCAGGCTATTTCCCATGCTCTTGAAAGAGGTAAGGGGGCAATAGTTTTGGTTCCTGAGATTTCGCTCACACCTCAGACGGTTGAAAGATTTGTCTCGCGGTTCGGAAAAAGAATTGCTGTTCTGCATAGTCATCTGTCAGATGGAGAGCGGTTTGACGAGTGGCATCGAATTCATAAAGGTGATGCGGATATAGTTGTCGGTGCCAGATCTGCCATCTTTGCACCTGTTAAAAATCTTGGATTGATAGTTGTAGATGAAGAGCACGAGCCAAGTTACAAGCAGGAAGAGGCACCAAGGTATAATGCCAGAGATGTTGCAGTAATGCGAGGTAAGATGGAAAGGGCTGCTGTTTGTCTGGGGTCTGCTACTCCGGCTTTAGAGTCTTGGTGGAATGCAAAGAATGATAAATATTTTATGGCAATATTGCCCGAACGAGCTGATTCAAAAAAGATGCCTCATATTGATGTTGTAGACTTGAAAATTGAGGCAAAAGAACCTGGTCAGAAAACTGTTTTTTCACGCAGATTAATTGATGCTATGGGTGATCGTCTTAGAAAAAGTGAACAGACTATTTTATTTTTGAATCGTAGAGGCTTTTCAACTTCGTTGACTTGTCCGAATTGTGGTTATGTGTCGGAGTGTAATGATTGCAGTATAACACATACCTATCATAGAGCAACCGATGAACTGATATGTCATATATGCGGCAATGTGAAAAAAGTGCCGTTACACTGTCCCGCATGTGATGCTCCGGACTTTAAATATGCAGGAATTGGAACACAACGTATTGAAGACATTGTTCATAAAATCTTTCCAAAAGCAAGAATTCAAAGAATGGATGCAGATGTGACCAGAAAGAAAACTGCCTATGAAGATATATTGGGCAGATTTAAGGCCGGTGATATAGATATATTAATTGGAACGCAGATGATTGCAAAAGGACTGCATTTTCCAAGAGTCACATTAGTTGGTGTTATTTATGCTGACCAGAGCTTGAACATACCGGATTTCAGGTCAGGAGAACGTACATATCAATTACTTTCCCAGGTCGCAGGTCGTGCGGGTAGGGGGGCAATATCAGGCGATGTTTTTATTCAGACTTTTAATCCTTTTCATCCCGCAATCCAGATGGCAAGGCATACCGATTTTAATGGATTTTGTGATCAGGAGATAGAATTTAGAAGAGAATTGCTCTATCCTCCATTTTCCAGGATTATTTGTGTGACTTTTAAAGGTTTGTCAGAAAGTATGGTATCATTTTGCACGACCGCATTTGCAGACAAATTGTTAAAAGCTTTTAACTGTGAGCATGTTATGATATCAGACCCAATTCCATCGCCTTTGTCAAAAGCAAAGGGAATGTATAGATATCAGGTGATGATAAGGGCAACCAAGGATTTTTCATTGATAAAAAAGAGTATGTTAGATATTTTAAGTGAATTTGATTTAAAGGACATTGATTGCATTATAGATGTTGATGCATTATCAATTCGATAGAGAAAGGTATGATTTAATTGATGTTTGAGAATTATCGAAAGTATAAAAAGATATTTATTGAAAAACGTCTGGGATTGATAAGAAAATTAATTGACAAAGGGATGTCTGAAGACGAAATTCTGGAATATTTTTTGTATCCGAATATGTCAAAAAAAGAGCCCGATTTTTGTATATTATATAGCCGTGATGAGGTTTGTCACAGCTTGCCTAGGGAACAACTGAATTGTTTTGGATGTTACTGTCCATATTTTGAGATGATTGTATGGAATGATGGTATGAACGATATAAAAGGAAGATGTGCGATCGGGTCTGAATATATGACAATATTTACAGCTTCGAATGGAGAACATATTCTGGATTGTTCAAACTGCTGGTTTCCTCATCGAGAAGAAGAGATCAGAAAAAGCCTAAAGAAAGTTTTAAGTTCTATTTAGGTTTAGATATTACTGTTTGAACCAATAAAATTGGCATTTAAAATAGATACTTGTCAGTCTTCGGATGATCCCGCAAGGGGGATGAAAATTATATTTTAACGGCGGGGTCACCCCAGCTACTACGTTATGGACTTTAATTTATAATTTTAGAGTAATTTATTTTTGTAATAGCTGGGCTACAATGCAGCAGTTGATTAACAGCTTAATGTTGGTCTGCAGCATCAGCAGCTGTAGGGCGGGGCTGCCGAGATAGCAGCCAACCAGAAAAATAGGGGTAGGGACCTTAGATTTCTGGTTGGTTGACTAAAAGTGCATTTTATCCAATAGAATTAAGGAATATATTTTTATTTTATCACCTTTTGGGTGATAAATTAAAAAA
>CAYTUX010000070.1:0-3065 GCA_964441455.1 uncultured Victivallales bacterium
GGGTGGCAAAATAATGTGCTTTTTGCTAATTATATAGGCCACTCTCTTCGTTCGTTGCTGTCACAGGCTCCAGCCTCGCCAAGGCGTTTACTGAAACTAATGTTGTACTCCGCAACCAGAAATCTAAGGACAATAGAAAATCCCCATGTTTATCAGGAAATCTGAATAACTAAATATCTTACTGCTTTATACCAAAGTGAACTCTCCAGGTAAGTATGCTGATAATGTCATTTTTTCTTTGCTCTCAGGATGAATGAATGAAATCTCTTTTGCATGTAAAAGAAGCCTATGTATATTATAATGTTCCCTAAAAGCTCTGTTGTGGCTGCCGTCACCATATTTTGTGTCGCCGATTATTGGATGATGAACATGCTTTAAGTGCTTTCTGATCTGATGCATACGACCTGTTTTGGGACTGACTTCAACCACACTGTATTTTACTGTCGAATAATCGTTTATCTGGTATTCAAAATAAGAACTTTTTATAAGATGAAATTCAGTTATTGCCTCCTTTTTTTCTGAACCAGGCTCATTCGCAATGGGATAATCAACAACAAAATCTTTCGGAATTTCTCCTCTGACGACTGCAATATATTTCTTGTGAATTTCACGATGAGTAAACTGTTCAACAAGATTATGAGCATATTCCGAACTTTTAGCAAACAGAATAATACCTGATGTAGGTCTGTCAAGCCGATGAACAGTATATACAAATTGTCCAACCTGATCTCGTACCAACTGAAGCAGGAAAATATGATCTCTTGATATTCTGCTTTTGTGAACAAGAATGCCATCCGGCTTATCAACTGCAACAATTGCATCATCTTCATAAATTATATTTAATAAACCCATTTTAATAAAATAATAGCTTTTTAGTTTTTTTGACGCATGACTCATAACATAAGACTCATGATTCAATTAGTAATTTGTCATTAGTAATTAGTAATTCGTAATTAGTAATTCGTAATTAATTTGCCCCCTGAAAGCTTTTTCCCCAATTAACAACTAATCATTAACAATTATTAAATCCCATATTTCCCATCATTTTTGAAATTTAATAATATTCAGCAAATCTTTTGCTGCCGTTTCAGGATTATCAGCTGCTGTGACAGCTGTAACAAGTGCAATGATATTTGCTCCATGCTTTTTAAGTTCCGGAATATGATGTTTCTTAATTCCTCCCATAACGGTAAAAGGAACAGAAACTGTTCTGGCTATTTCATCAAGCCCATCCAGACCCAAATATTCATCTTGCCAGTTTTTGGTGTCTGTAGGATATATCGGACCGATATTGAGATAAGAACACCCTCTGCTTTCCGCAATTTGAGCTTCTTGAACATCATGAGTAGATGCGCCTATAATCATTTCAGGTGCAAGTCTAACCGCAACATCAACCGGCAAGTCATCCTGTCCAAGATGAACACCATCTGCCTCAACTGCCAAAGCAATATCCAGGTAATCATTAATTATAAGAAGTGCTCCGTAATCCAATGTTCTCTTCCGCACCTTAACTGCCAAATCATAAAAATCACTCTTCGTTTTGTCTTTCTCACGGAGCTGTATCAATTTAACTCCCGCGGATAATGCACTGTCAACTATCTCACAAGTACTACGACCTTTAGACAGAATTTCTGAAGTGACAAAGTACAATCCTGAACTTCTAAAGATGTTCATTCTTTGTTTTAATGTCATCTCTTACCTTTTCCAGGTGCAAGTAATTTTTCAATCTCTTTTCTAAATTCACTTACATCTGCAAATCTTTTGTACACAGAAGCAAAACGCACATATGCAACTTCATCAACATCTTTTAGTATATTCATTACTGATTTGCCAATGGCATCAGAAGAAACTTCCTTATCAAACTTTGAGTCAAGATCATCAACAATTGAATCAAGAAACATTTCTATGTCATCACCCGAAATTGGTCTGTTTTCACAAGCTCTTTCAAGTCCCTTGCGCAGTTTGCTGCGTATAAACTCTTCTTTGGTTCCGTCTCTCTTAACAACTTTTAGACCAAGTCTGACAATTTCTTCATATGTTGTAAAACGATATTCGCACTTAGTACACTCTCGCCTTCTTCTAATTGCAGAATCTCCTCTGACAGTTCTACTATCAATAACTTTATCTTCAATATTTGAACATTTAGGACACTTCATAAAAACCTGACTTTTAATTTATAAGAATGATTTTACCTCGGTTACAACATCCGCAGCATTCTTTAATTCAACATATCTAATGTGTTTTTTCTCATCAAAAGTTGAAGTTAGTTTTTTCTGTTTATTGTATATAACTATAGGCATGTTTTTGCACTTAGGCATCATATGCAATGTAGAAATAACATCCTCTATTCCATCTATAACACCAGATGCAACTATAACTTCAGGCTCCCATAAAACAGCTCGTTCAATCATTTCTGGACCATCTTTCACAACTGCCGCATGAGCTCCTTCGTCTTCAAAACTTTCTTCAAGTTTTTCAATAAAAGATGAATCAGTATCAACAATCAAAACTCGCTTATCTTTTAAACTATTAGCAACAAGAATATATTCAAAATCTTCTACAGCTTCCCCGCTTCTTAAAAATATAATACGGCTTACTTCCATTAGTAAATCTTCAGGACTGCATGGTTTGGCAATAAAACCGTCCACTTCAACATTGGCAAAATACTCTGCCATATTTGCCTTAGCTGTCAATACAAGAACAGGATATTTTGGCTTTCCGGACTTACTTGATATCTCATCAAGAAAACCAATGCCACCCATACCGGGCATACTCATATCAAGAATAATAACATCTGGTATAAATGATTTTAACTTTTCTAATCCTTTTTCACCACTATTTGCCGTTATTACATTATAACCTTCAAATGATAAAAAGTCACCAAGTGTAACCAACAAACTCATATCGTCATCAATTAATAGTATATTTTTTTTCTGCATTTATCTGCCCTTAACTTTTATTGTTTTATTTAACCTGAATTATTCATAAAACTTCTACTGCGATAACGTATAGCACTTAATCTCAAAGATTTAGCTTAAATAATAATTTTGATTTATGTTTATAAA
>CAYTUX010000071.1:0-3806 GCA_964441455.1 uncultured Victivallales bacterium
CGGAACTTCGGGCAGACGCAGAAAGAAAAAGAAATCTGGAGAAGTTCTTGTAGGAGTCATGCTCAAGACGGTGAAGCACTTTTTTCCCGACATGAACAGATGGATGAGGAAAATGAACCTATTTACGGCATTTGAAATTAAGAAAAACGGATAAGTGTTTTTAAATAAGGGAGTTGTTTCGATTATTAGCTTCACCAAATGGGTGAAGAATTTTCTGAATTTCAAACCGCAAGGGGGTGCCAGTTTTACCGTATTTGCGGCGTTGCACGGCTTCCTGCATATGTATGCGGCATATAAAGGATTTAGTTTGCAAAAAAGCATAATGCTTGGGGTATGTTCGGCATCCTGCAGTATATCACAAGCGGATAGCATAAGCGGAATGTCAGACTACGACAGTGCAATTGAGTTGTTTGAAAAATATGGATATTATACTGGGATAAAGATAATATGATAATTAAAAAGCAATAAAAGCCAAGGTATATAAAGGTCTCAGCAACGAAAACCTTGAAAGAGCCTTAGTTCTTTATTTTAAATTCTTGATTGAATCTGTTTTTTTGCAACCTCATCATTTACGGTTTTATTATTCCCATTCGATTGTGGCAGGAGGCTTTGAACTGATGTCATAAACGACTCTGTTAACACCTTTTACTTCGTTGATAATTCTGGAAGATATTGTGCCTAATGTTTCGTATGGCACTTTATACCAGTGAGCTGTCATACCATCGAGACTCTCGACAACACGAAGTGCAATTACGTTGTCATATGTCCTTGAATCTCCCATTACGCCAACAGTTTGAATTGGTAAAAGCACAGCAAATGATTGCCAGATATCTTTATAGCAATCAAGTTTTTCAATTTCTTGTTGTACTCTAAGGTCTGCCTGTTGAAGAAGTGCTACAGATTCATGTGTTATTTCGCCAATGATACGAACTGCAAGTCCTGGACCGGGGAAAGGTTGACGATCAACTATTTCTTCAGGAAGTCCAAGCTCTCTGCCAATGATACGAACTTCATCTTTAAAAAGTTCTTTAAAAGGTTCAATTAGACTAAATTGCAGATCATCGGGGAGTCCACCAACATTGTGGTGACTTTTTATTGTTACAGATGGACCTCCGGTAGGTGATACACTCTCAATTACATCCGGATATAGAGTTCCCTGAGCAAGGTATTTTATATTAGATAGTTCCCTTGCCTTTTCTGCAAATACATCAATAAATGTTTTACCAATAATTTTTCTTTTTTTCTCCGGATCAATTACACCCTTCAGTTCATTTATAAAAAGTTCGGCGGAATTTGCGATATGAAGGTCAAGACCAAATGCTTTTCCGAAAGTATCTTCAACTTGTATAGCTTCATCATGTCTCAACAATCCATTATCAACAAAAATACAGTGTAGTTGTTTGCCGATGGCTTTGTGCAGTAGAATTGCAGCAACAGAGGAGTCAACACCACCGCTGAGACCGCATAGAACATGATTGTCACCAACTTTTTCTCTAATTTCTTTAATACTTTGTTCTATAAAATGCGGCATATCCCATGTTGCATTACATACACAAATATTGAACAGAAAGTCTCTTAAGATTATTTTCCCCTGTGGAGTATGAACAACTTCCGGATGAAATTGTAAACCATAAATTTTTCTTTCACCGCTACCAAATGCGGCAAATGGGCATGTTGATGTGTTTGCCAAAGCTTTAAAAGTTTCTGGCATTGTTTCAACCTGGTCGCCATGGCTCATCCATACAGTTGCTGGAGATTCAAGACCTTCAAACAGAGGTTTTTTTTCAATGATGTTTATGTTTGCATGACCATATTCTCTTTCTCTGCCCGGGGAAACCAAACCTCCTAGTGCCAGTGCAGTAAGTTGCATGCCGTAGCAGATCCCCAAAATAGGTATGCCTAAGTTAAAAATTTCAGGATCGCATGTTGGAGCGTTAGCAGCAAAAACGCTTGATGGTCCACCTGAAAGAATTATTCCTGCAGGTTTGCGTTCTTTTAACTTTTCAATTGGGATGTTGTATGGTAAAAGTTCTGAATAGACATTTTGTTCTCTTATACGTCTTGCTATTAATTGACTATATTGAGATCCAAAATCCAGAATTGCAATCCAATTTGTGTGTTCCATGGTATGTCTCTTAAATATATATTTATTTCTTAATTTATGTGTTTTTTTAAATTAACGTTTAATTATATTAAAACATAACAAAATATTCAATATAATTTATTCAAAACATTCTATTTTCCCTGTTTTTTTGGTTAAATGCCCTTTTCAGTTGGCGTCCCCGCCGACCGAAAAGGGCATCCAACCTGAAAAACCGGAATCATTAATTTTTTCAAGATATAACAATTGACTTTTAGTAGTTTTATATATTATCATTAGCATTAAATTTTAGGGGATATTTATAATCTTATCATTCAATAGTAACAGTTATTGTATATGAATCGTATCCTAGTTGTAATATGATGGATTTATCATATTCCTGCTTGTTGGATCACACTCTTTGTATATACTAAAGAAACTATCAAAAAAATGATCGATATTAGGAAATAAAAAGTAGACCTTAAATTTCTGATTGAGGGGATAAACATGTTTTTCGTTCAATCAAATTAAGGTTTTAATTGTTGTTTTATAACTTTGTGGGTGACAATAATGAAAAAAATATTTTAATAGGCGGGGTCACGGATCCCGCCCCTACAAAAACCTGCAAATCAATGGATTAGCCTTGTTTGCAACATCAGCAACTGTAGGGTCGGGGTGCTTCACCCCTGCCGAAAAGGGTATTCAACCAGAAAAATAGGAAAAAGTAGAGAGACTTGGCAAAAGTAAAATGAATATAGTGGAAACTGAAAATTTAGTTAAAATATATGAACATGGTTTGTTTAAGAAAAAGCGGACAACTGCTGTAAACAAGATTAACCTAAAGATAGAGCAGGGGAATCTCTTTGGCCTAATTGGACCAAATGGATCTGGTAAAACAACATTTATAAATTTAATAACAGGATTTCTTAGTGCAACATCCGGAACAATAAAGATATTTGGTTATGAGCCATCCAGTATAGAAATTAAGAAAAATATTGGTTACCTTCCTGAAAAATTTGAATTTGAACCACATATGACAGGTCGAGAACTTCTTGATTTCTATGGATCATTTTATGATATATCAAATTCGGATCTAAAAAAAAGAATTGATTATCTTATTGATATTACCAGTTTGATAGAATTTGCAGATATGCAAACAAAAACTTATTCTAAAGGTACCATTCAAAAACTTGGTGTCGCTCAAGCTCTTCTGAACAAACCCAAACTCTTAATCTTAGATGAACCATATAATGGGCTGGATCCTGAAACAAATCGTAACTTAAAACGACTCTTAAAGAAATTGGCAAAAGAGGGTACAACAATAATTATCTCATCTCATCTTCTTTCAAATATTGAAAATGCATGCTCTCATATAGGTATTATATCCAGGGGAAAGATTATATATAATGGTTCTCCTGAAGAACTGACATCTGATGAGAATGAAACCGTTGTCTCCTTTAAAAATTTAACTCAAGATGATAAAGTGCTGTTAACCTCTATGTGTGAACAAAAATTTAATAAATATGAAGTTTCAATATCTTCTTCAAAAAAATCTCTTGAAGAAAAGTTTTTAGAACTAGTTGGAGCAAAATAGTTCTGCAGAAACAAAAAAAATATAAATGTAGGGACTAGTACACTGTAAATTTTAAAACTTCGGATAAAGATGCTTTAGTTTTATGCGTGCATCTTTCGTTTCAAATTGCCAATCGACATTTTTATGACGGTT
>CAYTUX010000072.1:0-3688 GCA_964441455.1 uncultured Victivallales bacterium
ATTGTTTATCTTTAGTGGTTAAAGCCTCTCTCACAAGTTCGAGTTCTCGCTCCCAATCTTGCAATACAATACTGATTTGCAGATTTAAGGTAGCACAACATTCCAGGTTGTAGGCGTTCACACTTGCAACGAAGATCGTTGCGTTACCCCAAAAAACTGCAATCGAACAACGAATAACGATCTTTTCTCTGCGACTCTGCGCGAGAAACATTTAAATAAATACCGCCAGAGGCATTCCATCATTTGTAATTAGCAATTTGTCATTCGTAATTGATTTAAGCCTCTGCGCGAAAAATTCTTTTGGTTGCGGCTATGCCGCCCTGTGTTTTTCTGTCACACTTTATAAAGCAGAATCACTGCTTTCCATATTGTAACCTACAAGTTCTTTATCCACGTCAAGATCAGGCATGAAATCCTGAATCCATCCATTGTAAAATCCTAAATCTTCACCCACATCACAAACGGCTTCATATTCATCTTCTTTAACCGTTCTGCCCATATCCTTAAATTTACATGCATTATATGTCGGCACATATTGAGACATCAAACTGATATGTATATCCGTTCCAACATTTTCTGCCAACCATCGCAAATTGTCAATGGCTTCATCAGCTCTTCCAGGTAAAACTAAAAGCCGGCAGACCACCCCGCTTATCGCATGTTCATCACTGTCGCACTTTAAGTGTCCAACCTGATCAACCATCTTAAGCAGTGAATTACGAGCTGCCTCAACATAATCCCCGCTCTTTGAAAGCAATTGTGCACTCTCTCTTTTTGAGTACCTCAAGTCAGTTACATATATATCAACAATATCCGAAATATCATCAAGACTTTTCTCACATTCAAAACCGCTTGTATTATACAACAATGGAAGAGAAAATCCAGCTTTTTTTGCTGTCTCAACTCCTTTCTTTACATCAGGCAACCAGCAGGTCGGTGAAACTAAATTCCAGTTATGACACTTCTGTTTCGCAAGTTCAATTAGAATCTCGCCCAATGCCTCTGAAGAGTACACTTTACCCTGCCCCTGCTGACTCCATGGATAATTCTGACAATATTCACATCCAAGTGTACAGTGCGAAAAAAAAACCGTTCCTGAGCCATTCTCCCCGCTAAACGGCGGCTCCTCTCCAAAATGCGGTCCATAGCGATATATTTTCATTTCACTGCCTGCACCACAAAAACCTTTCTCCCCTGCGTTCCGGTTAACACTGCAAACACGCGGACATAACTCACAATTACTATAATCCATAAATTCTAATTCCTGTAAAAAATTAATTGATAATTATAACATGACCCGACAAAATAAATCAATCAAGAATATTTTTTACGGCAAAAAGTTTTCCAACCATCTTATGTCAAAATAAATGACGCAAGACACATGAACGAACTTTGCTCGAAATGAGGAAGACTAAGGACGCTAGACCAAGGACCAGAAAATTCAAGTACTATTAACAATTTAGCTAAGTTCTTAGGCACAAAAAAAGGCAACCGATAGGTTGCCTTTTTCGTAAATACCTGCGGAGCTTTTCCGCCATTCGTAATTTGTAATTATTAATTACTAATTAATCTAAACACCCTTAAAAGTCTTTTCAATATGGTCGTCATCAATATCCTTCTTCAGGACAAGAGACAAAACAACTGTCACAATGATTGATGCTGATAATGAAATAACAATTGGATCTACATACGATATCTTATTAGTTGCTTCAAGTATGGATGGCTTGCTTAAAATCAGGTTGCATATTCCAAGAGCAGTAGCAGTCTTGAAATCGACAAAGCACATCCAGAAAAGACTGACAATGAAACCAGTCATCATACCAATGATTGCAGCACTTTTCTTAATTGTCTTTGAGTATAGAGCAGCAGTGTACATCGGAAGGAATGATGCTGCACATAGTCCAAAGAAGATTGCTGTACCTCTTGCGATTGCACCATCCCATATAATAGGAAGATAGTAAGCAAGAACAAATGTCAAAACGAATGCAATAAGAACACCAATTCTAGTAACTAAAACCTGCTTTTCCTGCGATTGTTTTTCATTATAAAGCAAATCATGTCCAAATGCGGTTGCAATTGCATGAAACTGAGAACTCAAGGTTGACATGCCTGCGGCAATGAGAACAATCATAAATAGAGCAACAAACCATGCCGGCAAATATGTGTTAAGAAAAAGAGGTATAATCTGATCTATTCCGCCGGCAGCTGCAACGGCAATTTTGCCTGTGTCTTTAACAAATAAAACATTAGATAGAGCACCAACTGTGAATGCAACACCTGTCATCATAAGAACAAAGATACCACCAATCGGAACGGCTCTGTTCAACTCTCTGTTGCTCTTAACTGTCATAAACTTAACAGCAAGCTGAGGTTGTGCCAAAACACCAATACCAACGCCCATAACCAATGATGTAACAACAACCATCCAGTTAATTGACAGAAAACCGGGCATACTTGTCCAACCATTAAATGTCGGAGGCATTTTAACAGCCTTAAGTTGTCCTGCAACTTCCGGATTAGCAAGAAGATCTGTAAGAGCTGTATGTGCAGAAACCACCCCGCCCAACTTTGCGTATGTGAAGATAATCAGGAACAACATACCAACAAACATAAGACCGCCCTGAAATGCATCTGCATACATAACACCTTTTAAGCCACCAAAGAATACATAAATGGCAACGATAATCGATGTGAAAAATAGAGCTGTCACATACGGAACGCTCAAACTGATTTCAAGAAACTTAGCTGCACCAATCATAACTGCTGCCGCATAAATAGGCATAAACAAGAAAATTACTATTGCGGCAAATTTCTGCATTGCAGGGCATTTATAACGTTTTGCCAGAAATTCCGGAAATGTATGAGCACTCAAGTTGTGACCAATTTTTCTTGTTCTTTTGCCGTAAACGACAAAAGCAATGAAAACACCGACGAAAATTGTCAGGAACGTAAGCCACAACAGACTCATTCCGAAGAATGCCGCCGCACCACCAAAACCAACAATGGCTGATGTACTTATAAACGCTGCTCCATAAGATAGAGCCATAACAAATGGATGGATCTGCCCGCCGCCTACAAGATAGTCCTTTGCCGTTTTGGTTCCTTTAAATCCCAAATAAGCAAAGTAAGATAAAATAAAAATATATATTAGTACCGCTAAAATATTAAACATTTTTTACTCCTTTATAATGTTTCTGAAATCTTTTCTTCATCAGATTCCCATTTTTTTTCTTCCTGAATATCTTCCTTCTCTGTGTCTGCACCTTTATTCCAGTTTATGATTCCATAAACCAGACATCCCAGTGCTGAGATAATTGACAAGATATAGGCCATAAATATTGAATTACCTTCCAGACCAAGCATATTATATATCCTTCCTTTGTTGTTTTACATTACACCTATTTGAGGCTCTATGTTCAATTCATACACATTACACTGAACAATAAGCCTTTTTAATGATTCTTTATAAAGAAACATTTTTGAGAAATATATATTGTTTTTATATTATTGTCAACAAATAAAGAAAAATACGAGAATATACCTTGATTTTTCGGTTGGACATCCTTTTTGGCGGGGTCACGTACCCCGCCCCTACAGTTTAGGATGCTGCAATCAAAGCTAAATGGTTTATTGCAAATGTTTTCTGTAGGGTCGGGGTGCTTCACCCCGCCTTTAAAATATAATTTTC
>CAYTUX010000073.1:0-5095 GCA_964441455.1 uncultured Victivallales bacterium
GCCCAGCTATTAACTTTACACTGGAGTTTTATATAGGATTGTTTTTCTGATCTGTTAGTAGCTGGGCCGCCGACCGAAAAGGGTATTTAACCAGAAAAATAGGGTCACTATACAGGGAAATAAAAAATGATTGATTGAACGGACAAAAACCTTTAAAATAAGGCTATTTAAAAATAACAAAAACTAGG
The DNA here is from genome assembly GCA_964441455.1 of uncultured Victivallales bacterium. Taxonomy (GTDB): domain Bacteria; phylum Verrucomicrobiota; class Kiritimatiellia; order JAQICX01; family JAQICX01; genus JAQICX01. The sequence goes on from CAYTUX010000073.1 coordinate 189, forward strand.
TACTATGGGATGATAGTGAAATAAAAATAAAAATTTACCGTGGAACTTCGTTTAAAAATAAGGAATTATGATTATTATGAATTGCTATAAACCAACATTAACACTTTTAATTGCTTTCACCTTAACATTCTCTGCATGTTTTTCCGGAGCAGAGACGATCAAAAAAAATGTATCAGAAGAAAAAGAGTCAATTTTTGATATGCCGCAGAAACAGGCTGAATTGGCTCAGTTGACAAGTATGATGTATATTTCCATGCAGCAGAAAAATTATGATGCTTTGGAAAAAATATGCACTGAAGGAGTCAGACTATTCCCGAAAATTAATAGCTGGTGGTATAATCTCGCTTGTGTACAGGCAATAAGAGGTGAAAAAGATAAATCCTTTGAAAATCTTGAAAAAGCAATTGAGCTAGGCTTTACTGATGTTGATCATATTTCTAAAGATCCGGATCTTGCAAATCTCAAATCTGACCCCCATTTTAATTTAATTCTTAAAAAAGCACAAAAAGCTGAAGAGAGGAAAGTGGAATCACTATTGAGTAACCCAAAAATAGTACCATCAGAACCAATTGATGGGGTTGTAATGGTAAGTGAATCAAATACCGCTTGGAATTCTAATCTTGCATGTTTTGTCTCCTACTTTGATCTTCCGGATCAAATCAACAAGACTTTACAAATTAAAAAAGGAGAAAGTCCTACCGCTGTTAAATTGAGAGAGTGGCAAAAACAAGGAACTGTCGCAGGAAACTATAAAGACTTCTATGACAACCGAGATAGAAATCATTCTAATATGAGTTATGGAGAATATCCATACCTGACTCGTATTGAATATAGCGAAAAAGCTAAAAAAAACAGTCTTGACCGAGGTCTCACACAGCGAATTATGTTTAACCAAACGACCATAGGCAATGCATCTCTGGCAGGTCACTGGAGTCTTCCTCGCCTATTGATGCATCAGCAAAATTCAATTATGCTTGGATATGCCAGATATATGAGCAATCAGATGTATGTTTATCCTGAACATAAAGACCACGACGCTGGCAAAGGCGATACTTTTCCGTCAAATACTCCTTATATCATCATTTCGCAAGGCTCATCAGGATCAGACCGTCCCTTTCTACATGCGGTAGCAGACACCCTCGCCGCTTTTAAACCAGAAACAAAAGAAATTCTTAGAAAACAAGGTGTTCTTATGCCTACAATCCAGATGATTTTCAGATACTGTCAGAAAACAGTTAATAAACCGGAAGACTACCTTAAAAGCACTACCCACCCTACTGTTTTTGACAAGTCAACTCTTGATCCAATGAAAATGATAGAGATGGCTCATGCGATGACAAAAAATTGTCTGCCTCCTGTTGTACAGATGAAGGTGGTTGAAGAAGATAAAGCTCTTTTCGGCAAAGACTTTTTTGATCCTATTCCATCTCAGACTCTTTTTGACACCCCCTGTGCAATTGCAAGAGTCATGCGTTCACATAAATATGAATTTCGTATCGTAATTAGTGCAGAAAACAGCAAAGACCTTACAGGAAAATCTCTGAACTGGAATTGGGTTGTGCTACGAGGAGATAAGAACAAAATCAAAATCAACAAACTGAACAAGGAAGGTTCAGTTGCCGAACTTATTGTTCAATACCAAACAAGTAAGCCTATAACTCCTGACTCAAAGCTTGAGTCACCTCGAGTTGACATTGGTGTTTTTGTCAATAATGGTGAATATTATTCCGCACCCGGTTTTGTTACTTTCTTTTTCCTAAACAATGAACAACGTCTATATGACAAGAACAATAAAATTATCTCCATAGATTATGGTGCTCAAAAGGATAACTATGTTGATCCAATGATATCCGTAAAGAAAAACTGGAAAGATGAATATCAGTATAACAAAAAGGGGGAATTACTGGGATGGAAACGTATTAGAGGTACATATGTTCAGGAATTTACCGCTGAAGGTGGTATATTAATAGACAGAGATCGTATAGGTCGTCCATTATCAGCAAGAAAAGTAAACTACAAAATAAGTGATCCAAAAAAACTTATTGGTTCAACTCTGATTCAGGAAGATAGTGATCTGATTTTATATTACTGGTATCCGAACAACTTTTCAACCGAAAGTGAAATTATCACAAAAGAAGAGTACGAGAAGAGAAAAAAAGTAATGGAATACGATAATGGTCAATATTAATGATAGAATTGCGTCAAAATATTTTTATGATACTCGGAAAAAGCACGTTGGATTATGTAAATCAAGAGAGGAAAGATAAGATGATAAAAGAAAATATTTCAAAGCCAAATATATAAATCAGCAAATGTATAACATTTGATGCCTGCAGATGGAATGGACTCAAAATTAACGATGCCTTTGTGGATCAACTGAAAGAATTTGTAAATTTTATTCCAGTATGTCCTGAAGTGGAGATTGGACTGGGCTGTCCTAGACATCCTATAAGAATTGTACAGTCTAAAGAAACAGGAAAAATTAGTTTAGTTCAACCGGCAACCGACCTTGATTGTACTGAAAAAATGAGTGAGTTCAGTAAAAAATTCATAAACACCCTTGTTGAACCTGATGGAATAATTTTCAAAGCAAAGTCACCAAGTTGCGGTCCACAGAAAGTAAGTTATTACAAGTATAAAGATAAAGCGGATACAATGGATCATGGTCCGGGATTGTTTGCAAAAGAAGTATTTGAAAAGTTTCCGGATGTTCCAACTGAGGATGAAGGACGATTACACGCTTTTGCAATTCGAGAAGTTTGGCTTATAAGAGTTTTCACAAACCACAGATTTAAAACGGAAGTCATAGCTAATCCAAATGTTAACAGCCTGATTAAGTTTCATTCCCAACATAAGTATCTGCTTATGGCATTTAATCAGAATATCCTTAAAACTATGGGACAGATCGTTGCAAAAGCCTCTAAAAATAATATAGAAAATGATATCAATGAATATAAAAGTTTATTGGAACAATCACTGAAAAGCGAGTTCAGGCATGCTGGACTTATCAATGCAATTGATCATGTATATGGCTATTTCAAGAAAAATCTCAAAAAAAGTGAAAAAGATTACTTCTTTGACTCAATGGAAGAATTCAGACGTGGCGGATTGCCGTTAAATGTGCCCATAAGCCTGCTAAACAGCTGGGCAATCAGATTTGATACAAAATATATTGAAGAACAGATCCTTCTGCGCCCATACCCAAAAGAACTTGACCTGGTTACCGACTCAGGACAAGGACGAAAATTATAGAAAACGAAAGTTTCAGTTAGATAGTTCGTTCGTTAGATGGTTGGATAGGTGAATGCAACTTCGTTGCGTTTAAATGGCTACGCCCTTAAACTTTAGCGGCGAGTCACCTGCGTAACAGCCAGTAATTATCGCCGAAAAGAACGCAACGATTCTCGTTGCAAGTGTTGATAGCTATTTTCATTCATGCGTCATAAGAACAAAAGCTACTCCACGTAGTAAATAGTCATAAGATCACATAGCGGACACTACATTAATCCCAAATGCTGATTGGGTTGGTCTTGCTAATCCCGGATTGCGGGATAGAGTAGCCCGCCCTCACTTTGAATTTCTAAAAATCAATGTAAGGGCGGAACGACCTTCAAAACCCTGCAAATCAATGGTTTAGTTTTGTTTACAGCATCAGCAGCTGTAGGGACGGGGTGCTTCACCTCGCCGAAAAATGAATCAAATAAATTTTTTTTTGAATTTAATCTGATTTTTTGCTTTATAGATGACGAATTTTATGTTAATATACGAAAAATTAAATTTGGAGAATAAAGAATGACAAATAAAATAGAAGTTGGAATTGTGATGGGTAGTGACTCTGATTGGCCTTTAATAAAATCAGCAACAGAGACATTAGAAAATTTTGGAATTGGTTATGAAGTTAGAGTTATCTCTGCACATAAAACACCGGAAATAGCATGTGAGTATGCGGCGACAGCAGCTGACCGCGGACTTAAAGTTCTGATCTCAGCAGCAGGTGGTGCTGCACATCTTGGTGGTGTTATTGCCGGACATACAATCCTTCCGGTTATAGGTATTCCTGTAAAAGGTGGTGCTCTTAATGGACTTGATTCTCTGTTGGCAACACTGCAGATGCCATCAGGTATTCCCGTTGCAACTGTTACTTTAGGTAGTGCTGGACCCATAAATGCCGCAATTCTTGCAGCTCAGATTATTGCAATCGGCAACCCTGAACTTACAAAAAAGATGCTTGAGTTCAAAGAAACTTTGAAGGAAAAAGTTGCAAAGGGTAATACCCGCGTTCAGGAAGATCTTAAATAATTGTCCCTGTTTTTTTGGTTGAATTGTTTCTCGGCAGTCCCGCCCTTACTTTGATTCTTAGAAATCCAAAGTGAGGGCGGGGCGCCCTACAGTTGCTGATGCTGCAAACAATGCTAAACCATTGATCTGTATCTGTTTTGTAGCCCAGCTATTACGAAAATAAATTACTTTGAAATTATAAATTAAAGTCCAGAACGTAGTAGCTGGGGTGACCCCGTCTTTAAAATATTTTTTTCCACCTTGAGGGATCACCCGGCGGGTGATAAGTTGAAAATACTTTTGAAGATGAGGACATATTAGCTCCTGCTCTGTTTAGGGGAGGTCACCTCGCGTGCGAGGGGGAGAGGTTCTTCCTCCCATTCCTACAAGACAACATTGATTTGCAAATCGAAAGCCCAACTACTAACAACAATAAACATGTTTATTCAAAATCCAAGCTCTCTGTTTTTTTTAGTAGCTGGGGACTCATTATCATAAAGTGTTATAAACCAGAAAAACAGGGATTAAAGGCCTTAGATTTCTGGTTGGTTGACTAAAAGTGCATTTTATCCAATAGAATTAAGGAATATATTTTTATTTTATCACCTTTTGGGTGATAAATTAAAAAA
>CAYTUX010000074.1:0-8185 GCA_964441455.1 uncultured Victivallales bacterium
CTTGTTGGATAAAGCCTGTAGCGTCGGGCGTTGACCGACGGAAAAAACTGTAGCGTCGGGCGTTGACCGACGGAAAACATTCGGTGTCCACCGTCCACCGCTACAGTTGGTGAACTTGCAATTTAATATTGGCGTGTTGGATAACTCCTGTAGCGTCGGGCGTTGACCGACGGAAAACATTCGGTGTCCACCGTCCACCGCTACAGTTAGTGAACTTGCAGTTTAATATTGGCTTGTTGGATAACTCCTGTAGCGTCGGGCGTTGACCGACGGAAAATAAATATAATGAAACAACGATTGAAAAGATTTGAAAGAATTTATGTAACAAATCCATGTTATTTTATTAGTACTTGTACATTCAATCGAAATAAAATATTAGATAATGATTTTGTTTTCAGTATTTTAAGAGCAGAATTGGAACAAGCAAAAGAACGTCATGGATGGGCTATAGGTGCATTTGTTGTTATGCCCGATCATATACATTTTTTCTGCACTGAAGTTGGAAATGGCAAAACCCTTTCTGAGTTTATTGGTTTATGGAAAGAGTGGACAGCTAAGAAAATCAAGAAATATTACAACTTGAATAGTTCTATTTGGCAAAAAGGTTTTTTTGACCACTTAATAAGGTCTGAAGAATCTTATTATGAGAAATGGACATATGTTAAAGAAAATCCAGTTCGTAAAGGATTGGTTGAATTAGCGGATGATTGGATCTATTCCGGATATATTGATTATAATTAGTTTATGTAGGCGGTCAGCGCCCGCCTCTACAGTTGGTGAACTTGCAGTTTAATATTGGCTTGTTGGATAACTCCTGTAGCGTCGGGCGTTGACCGACGGAAAAAACTGTAGCGTCGGGCGTTGACCGACGGATTACGACAAACGGCTCAAATAGTGAGCAAACAAACAACAGGAGAATGAAAGATGAAGAGAATATTTATTATAATTATTTCAATGGCAAGTCTGGTTTTTTCTCAAGAAGAAAAAACTCTTGTTGATATTGGTGTTGTGACTATAAATTCAGAAAGTGCCGCAGTTACATTTGTCACAACAGAAGAACATTCTTACCTGTATGCAGATTCTATCTCTTTTTCCGCTTCAGATGGCAAAGAAATTGATATTTTTGAACAACCTCATTATAAAACCAAATATGATGAGGCATTTGGGACGGATGTTTCTTATATGGAAGGAACGAATAGATATGTTATTGGTTATACTGAAGAGCGTCTTCCATTTAAACTTACCATTGGATATCAATTATGCGTAGGAGAAGTATGTTACCTTCCCCAAAGTGTTACATTTGATTTAACAGGGGATAGTGCGGTTGTTAAAACCAATGAAGAAATTTTTGACTCAAACGTTTCAACAGGTAGTAATAATAATTTTAATGAACTATCCCGTTCTTCCGGATATATGAATGCAGATAAATTTATATCATTTTTAAGTCTGGAACAGAAAAAGGGATTTGACAAAATAATCGAGAGTTCTAAAAATCACTGGTGGTTTTTTCTGGTTGCAATAATTGGAGGATTTCTGTTAAATCTTACTCCATGTGTTTTGCCTCTCATTCCGATTAATCTTGCTATTATTGGTGCCGGAGCCAAAGCTGAAACTAAAGCAAAAGGTTTTTTACTTGGTGGTGTTTATGGGTTTGGAATGGCAGTTGTCTATGGTGTGATTGGTGCTGTTGTTGTTCTTACAGGCAGTCAGTTTGGTACACTTAATGCATCTCCTGTTTTTAATATAATAATTGGTATCATTTTTGGTGTGCTTGCTCTTGGGATGTTTGATGTGTTTTCAATAGATTTTTCAAAATATCAGAACAGTTCGTCCGGAATAGCAAAGAAGACAGGTTATCTTCCCATATTTGCTTTAGGGGGAATAACCGCACTGCTTGCGGGTGCATGTGTCGCACCAGTCGTTATAGCTGTTATTCTGGTATCTTCAAATATGTATGCAAACGGTAACTATGTCGGTATATTCTTTCCTCTACTTTTAGGTGTTGGTATGGCTCTGCCTTGGCCTTTTGCGGGTGGTGGAATGGCATTCCTGCCTAAACCGGGCAAGTGGATGCTTAAAGTCAAGTATGTCTTTGGTGTCTTAATATTATTGATCGGCTTTTATTATATTTATTCCGGAGTAAAACTATTTGTTCCAAAGGGTGAACATAAAGATTCCTCTGATGTTGAGACTTTATGGTATAATTCTATTGAAGAGGGTTTTGATGCTGCTGTTAAAGAGCAGAAACCGGTTCTTCTATATTTTACCGCTGACTGGTGCAAAAATTGCCTTCAAATGAAAAAAAGCACATTTAAAGAGCCTGCGGTAATTAACAAACTCGGTAAGTTTGTCAAAATCCAATTTGATGCCACTGTTGATAATGCAGAAAACAGATCAGTTCTGGACAAATATGGTGTGATTGGTTTGCCGGAATATATAATATTCATGTCTGAATAATGACGCAAGATAACACAAAAATTTTCAATATACGTATTGATTCCACAAAGGCTGAAGCTGCTGTTCTATACGAAGTGTTATCAGTTATTGAGTATGATGTTTTTTACAGTGAGGATGAAGATACAGATTCAGCTGTTGTAGAAACATTCACTTATGACGGTTATGAATCAATTATTATTCGAGATAAATTTATTCAGACACTTAAACTTTCTCAATGCTTTGAACCAATTCCAAAAGTTGAAATAGTTGAAAAATATAATAAAAACTGGCAGGAGGCATGGAAAGATTTTTTTCATACAGAAAGGGTTTCAAATAGAATAGTCATAAAACCATCCTGGGAAGAATATGCGGCTTTAGAAGATGATGTTGTAATTGATATTGATCCGGGAATGAGTTTTGGTACAGGGAATCATCCTACAACAAGAATCTGTCTGGCTTTGATGGACGATTTGACTGCTGATGGAGCAGGGGGGAGTTTTCTGGATATAGGTTCCGGATCAGGAATATTATCTATTGCCGCAGTGAAGCTTGGTTTTTCAGGCGTTACTGCCTATGATTACGAAGATGAATCTGTTGCAATTGCAAAAGATAATTTTAACAAAAATGGAGTTGAAAATAAAATTAAAGTTTTCAAAGCAGATGCAACCAGCTATGTTTCTGAAGAAAAATTTGATTTTGTTGTGGCAAATATGCTGGCACATATTGTAATTGCATCTGCCAAATCAATTGTTGAAAATTTAAAAAAGAGTTCTTCTTCCATACTTATTCTATCAGGCTGTATGCTGCATCAGTATCAGAATATGTGTGATGTCTTTGCCAAGCTGGGTGTCGAAGAAATTGAGTCGCAGGTTTACGACAATTGGCAAAGCGGAGTCTTCAAGCTCAAATAATTGTTTTTAACGCAAGGGTGCAAAGTTGCAATGAAGAGTTCTACCATGAAGGTCATAGGGCAGCATAGCCTCCTGTCTGCCGACAGGCAGGCAACCAAAATAGATTATCGCGCAGAGGCACAGAGAACGAAGAGAAAAAGGGAAATTCACCCCTCCCACGCTCGCACGCGAGGTGACCTCCTCCCGCTTTGCGGGACTAGCGGAGCTAGCCGGGGAGGAGTTTTTGCGGACAAGGTTGACTTGCAGATAAAACACCTGTAGCGTCGGGCGATGACCTACGAAAATATGAGAAATACAAACATTTTGAGTCCAGAGTCTTTAGTCCTCTATTAGCCAATTGATTATTGTTTTTAATTAAAAATGATGTCGATCATATCTGTTTCCTGGATATATTCAAAGCAGACGTTACAAGTTGATAGTCTGATGTTCTTATCAATATCATCCAATTCTGTAATTCCTTCATCCAATAAATCCTGCAACTCATTTGGATTGTAGTAAAGTTCAAAGCTCTCAGAAATGTTGCTGCCTCCATCATACACACAATCCCTCTCCAGAAAATCATCTAGTTTTGCAAAGTAAGTTATTATATCAGATGCAATCATGGCAAAGTCTGTTTTTTCCTGTTCAAAGAACAGCTGTTCAACAAATTTAATCTGCTTTGTCAGTATATCAGTTTCATCGTCAATATTTTCCCGGTCTGCAAATTTCAGTAAAAATTTTGAAGGTCTGATTTTAAGTGCTCTTGTTACAATACCAAACCATGGTACAGCCTTGCCTTCATTGTAGAAGAGTGTACAGGCTTTTGCAATTTTTTCAGCCTGGTGGATATCTTTTTCCTGAAAAGAAGTTGAGGAAATCACAGTGTATGGGGGCTCTTTAAGATAATTTAACTGCAGTCTGTCAGCATTGTCTGCAAGCTCTGTTCCGGGTAAAACTGCAAGGGGAAATATATCAATATGGTTTGGGGCTAATCCAAAAACAAAATCTAAACTTCTGCAAAAGCTTTTAAGTGAATCTTTTGGCAATCCATAAATCAGATCAAATCCATATGGTACGCTTGCTTCATGTAGAAGATAGACTTGATTCTCGAATTTCTTTATATCAATGGTTCTGTTAATTGTTTCAAGAACTCTTGAGTTTATACTCTGTACTCCAATTTGTATGATACATGTGATTTGGGAAAACAGAAATGCCATCTCTTCATCCAGAAACTCACTTCTTATCTCAAAGTAGAACGTGATATGCGGAGCTTTAATCTGTATTAATTCGAGAATCTGTTTGGCTGCCTCTTTGTTGTAATTAAAAGTTGGATCCAAAACAAAAACTTGCTCAATATTACTCTCTGCAATTATATCAAGCTCTCTGTTTATTCTTTCGATTGAAAAACGTCGAACTTTGTTGCAACCTTTTGACTCGTAACAAAAAGCACAATTAAACGGACAGCCTCGCGATAGTTCCCAGAGAAGACCTTCTTTTAAGTCTAAAGTTCCGTCAATGATTGGCGAGGGTAAAGAATCAAGTTCTTCAATTATCTCAAAACTTATGCATTTTTTAATTTCTTCTAACAACATGCCGTTATTGATCTGATCAATTATATCATTGATTATCTTTTCACCCTCTCCGCATACAGCAAAATCAATATCTTTGTTATCTTGAAAAGATAAAAAATCGGCAGTTACTTCCGGTCCTCCTGCAATAATAAGTATATAAGAGAAACTTTTTTTTATCTCTTTGATGATTTCAAGTAGTATTGAGCGGTTCCACATGTAAACTGAAAACCCGATTATATCAGGCTTATTGCTCAATATTTTTTTGACGGCATCGTCTTTTGCGGTGCTGAGATATGTGTCCACAAGAGTGACTTGAGTATCTTTATGAGTTTTTTTTATATTTGATGCCAGCATTGCTGCTGCAAGAGGAACTGCTCGTTGCGAATCCTTAATGTGCATCGATACTAAGTTTATATTCATGATTGTATTTCTTGTAAATTGACACTTAACCCATGATTCTGTTTTGATTGTCCAGAAATATTCCTTGCAGATTCATTTTCAGACTTTCCGGACTGGAGGCATACTTCATTCCTTCTGTTTCAGATATCCAACCCTTTTTAATCAATTGATATATTGATTGATCAAATGCAAGCATTCCATCTTTTCGACCTGTTGTAATTGCAGTTGAAAGATTTGATAAGTTATTGAGTTTAATGTTTTTCTTGACTATAGGAGAGTTGATCATAACTTCAACAGCTGGAACAACCCCTACCGGAAGATTGGCAGGCACCAACCTTTGACAGACAATTGTATTCAATGTCGCAGCAATCGAAAGCCGAACAGAATCCTGTTCATTTGTCGGAAAGACGTCCATCATTCTGCTGATGGCTGCATCAGCTGTTGCGGAATGTATTGTTGAGAAAACCAGATGTCCGGTTTCTGCTGCTAATAAGGCGGCATTAATACTGACAGGATCTCTCATTTCACCAATAAATATAATGTCTGGATCTTGCCGCATCAGGGCTTTTAATGCACTATGAAATGTGTTTGTGTCAATTCCAACTTCACGTTGAGTAATAATAGATTTATCATCATGAAAATTATATTCAACAGGATCTTCAATTGTAATTATTCTTGAATAACGAGTTTTATTGATCTGATTCAGAATTGCTGCAATAGTTGAAGATTTGCCGGAACCTGTTGTTCCCGCAATCAGAACAATTCCTCGCCTTAATGTTGCAATTCTATTTATCTCTTCTGGAAGATTCAAGGTTTTAAAAGTTGGAATATCACTTTTTACATGACGCATTGCAACAGTAGGTTTACCCTTTCCGACAAACATATTAACACGAAAGCGACCAATATCTTCTAAGTCAACAGAAAAGTCGGCTTCGTTTGTTTCTGCAAACATGATTTTTGCATGGTTTGGTAAAACGGTATTAATTATAGACTCGATATCCTTGCTTGATAAATTAGGTAAATCAAGAGGATGCAGCTCTCCGTTAATTCGAAGTATAGGTGGTGAACCATCTTTTAAATGTATGTCTGAAGCATTATGGTCAACGGCAATCTTGGCAATCTGAGTTATTAAAGACATTTTGTCTCCTTTTTTTGTTCTTAAAATTTTTTTTGTATATATTTGTTGCTGTTTAAGTTTTGGGAAGCCATTCTTGCTCAAACAACAACTTGCGATATCAGCCCATCTTCCGCTTCGCAATCAGAATTAGATGTATACTTATACTATCTAACTGCTTTTAAAACGAAATATGGACTAATCTTGCAAGTCAGTTTGAGCTTTTTACTTTGTAAAAACCATAATGGCTTCCCAAAGTGCAATTCGCAAAGTGTATTTTAAAACTTTATCCAATAATCAGCATAAACTGCTGTTTTATAAGCATGTTACATAAACTTTTCATCCCGCCCGGCTACTAAATACAAAAACATTTCAGTCCAAACTGACCGTTCACTTTTCTTTTAGTAGCTGGGCAATCATCAACAATTGTTTTAGTGCATCTTTATAGTCATATATCCACCAATTGTCAGAAAAACTAAATTTGCAAGCCATGCTGCAAAAAGTGGAGGCAATGTTCCTCGTTTGCATAAATATTCGCTTAACACGTATAATGAATAGTAACCAAAAAATGCAAGTATAGCAATAAAAATTGTTGATAGAGGATTGCTTCTAGCTGTTTTAGCACCGGTAGGTATTGCAAAGAGAATTACAATTAAGCAGGAAAAAGGAAAACTGAATGTGTCATATATATCATATTTTTTTGCATTAATCTTTGTTAGTTCCGGATGATTTTTCAAGTATTTTTTTCGTTCTTTCAGTGTTAAATAATCCCAGTTTTTCTGTTCAAGATTTATGTCAAAAGGTGTTTCATCCAGATCATAAATACGCATTAAACGAGATTCGTCTGATGAAAACAGATTGGATTGATTCTCTACAGGGTTATCTTGCTGGTCATAATAAATAATGTTTTGAACATCATAGAACCACCATTCTCCATCTAAATATTGAGCTTTGTCTGCAATCATAACCCACTCTCGTGCCGAATTATCTCGCTCCTGTGTCAGCTGTAGATTATAAATTGTGGTGCTGTTTGTTTTTGATTCCGGTATATATTGACGCATACGCCATATACGATTGTCTGGTCTGTTGTAGTATGTTACATTTTCTCTCGGTTTTTGTTGTTGAACAACAAAACTGTTTGAATCCATTATCTCTTTCCATTGCAGACCTTCAGGTATAACAGTAAGTTTTAGAACCATTAACAGCAGACTAAATCCTAATCCAATCAACATAAATGGGAGCATCATTCTATAAAAAGATATACCGCTTGCTCTAATTGCCATTAATTCGTTTGAGTTTGTAAGATGCCACAAAACATATAATGTCGCAAAAAGAAGTGAAGCAGGCAGCAGGTAGTCAATCATTTCTCCCATTGAACATAAATAGTAGTAACCTATTTGGTATAATGGAAGTTTTGATTCAATAAAGTCAGACAAGTGATTGAGGAGATCAATTATTATGGAGAGCATTGTAAAGCCGAATAGGCAGTAAAATACCGGAATCAAATGTTCTTTTATTAGGTGCTTGTCAATAATCTTCATATAAATGCAAATTTTTTCTTTAGTATGCGCTTTTTACTTGGATGTCCAAAAACTTTATAATTATAATAAATTAGTCTGAAAAATTCAAGTTATTATATTTGAATGAAAATAAACGCCTGTTTTTCTGGTTAAATGCCCTTTTCGGTCGGCGGGGACGCCAACCCTCCCGATGTGCAGACTAATATTGTCTTGTAAGAACGGGAGGAAACACCCCTCAGTTCTCGTTCCTCGAAC
>CAYTUX010000075.1:0-11811 GCA_964441455.1 uncultured Victivallales bacterium
TTTATTATAACTAACCCCGCATTGCATGCGGGGCTACTAAAGTTCAACTACTTCGTAGTTGCTAACGACCACGGAGTGGTCTAATTTTAATTGCCATTACGCTTTGCTGCATTGCTTTTGCAATTTAATTTTTAGTTGCAAAAGCCTCTCTGCGACTTCGTCTTGAGTGCCCCACATGAAATGTGGGGTCAAATGTTAACATTACAACGACTGCAACGCAGTCGAACTTTAAAATTATAAAAACTCATCACCTATACTTGATCAGGTGTTTTCCGAAAAAAATAGCATTAATCTGCAACGACAAATCAACAAATTATGCTTAGGTTGATGCGTATCCCGCCTTGCGGGATCACCCAACGGGTAACAAAAGCATAATTTAAATCCTAATTTCATTGATTTAAATGCATGTTTTGTCATTCACCCAGAAATCTAAGAACCTAATTGTTATTCGCATCCTTAGATTTCTGGTTGATGATGTAAGCATGAGTTTTAATTAATAAAATCAATGAGTTACTTTTTGATTTTTACCTTTTTGGGTGATAAACAGTGAAAATACTTTTCCATGACGATGAGGTCATCGTCGCTCCCATTCCTACAAGACAATATTAGTCTGTACATCGGGAGGGTTGGCGTCCCCGCCGACCGAAAACAAAAATCAACCAGAAAAACAGGGTTCGCATTCAAGCTTACACTTTTTATTTGATTATTTATATGTGAAAATGTATAATTATAATTTTAAAATTTAGATTAGAATGGAATTATTTAATGAATATAATATTTAAAAGAGTATCTTTATCATTATTCTCAATTTTTATATGTCTCATAATTCTTGAATTTGGAATAAGAATAATATCCAAAAACAAACCTGATAAAATTGAAAAAATATTTGACAGAGGCGACTATGTATACCGATCATCTTCCGAACAGTTACACCCCTGGACAAAAGGTGTTACAAACAAACTGACCGTCTTAGTAATTGGCGACTCTATTGCAAATGGCTCCGGTGTGCAACCTTATGACAGATTTGCAAACAGACTTGAAGCATATTTAAACTGTAGCCCGGACACTCTTCCTGCCGAAGTGTTTTTGTTTGCAAAAGGCGGATTATCCACCGAAGAAGAGTATAATGCATATATACGAAAAGCAATTGAGCTTAAACCTGACATAATGATTTTGTCAATTTGTCTGAACGATGCTGAAGATGCAGGTAATAAAACATTACATGAAAAGTGGCGAAAAGCACGAATGCCTAAGCTTCCCCCAAAATGGTTGGCTCCAATTCTAAAACCATCAAAAATATTGTCATTGATTTATATCAAGGCTGAATATATGAGATGTCAGAAAGCCACCCGAAAGTATTATAAAAATTTGTACAACGAAGAGTACAGAGGATGGCAAAAAATGAAATCAGCAATTCTAGATTTCAAAAAAGCATGTGAGCAGGAAAACATTCAATTTTTAGCAGTACTATTCGCATCCGTATCTGTGACAGATAAACCAACATATCCATTTCTCTTTGCACACGAGAAAATTGCTGAAGTTATGAAAGAAGGAAATATACAATATATTGATCTGCTTGATCTTTACAAAGGGAAGTCTTCCATGAGATTACAGGCGCTACCAGGTCTTGACGCACATCCTAATGAAATTGCACACAATATGGCTGCTGTTAGAATCTTTGAAACACTTGTGGACAAAGGTTATATTTCTGATAAATACGTCTATTCAAAAGCAGAACCATATTCTGAAGAATTCTGGAAATATCTGTTTGAAAGAATGAGAAATCCAATAGACTATTTTTTCAATCAGGAAAAAGAAAATTAGAAATAGTTATTAGAACTTAACTGACAAGGGTCAACACATCGCACACCCAGTTTAGGGTCAGGACATCGCACACCCTTTGCGTCTTTTGCGTCATTAGCGCCTTCAGCGTTAAAACTCGTCTCTGCGTCCTCTGCGACTCTCGCGAGATCTTTCTCCCCGTATTTTTTCTGACGCATGACCTGAAGAAAAGGTAAACTGGAAATGGTAAACGGTAAACTATTGTGTTGCTTCGCAACTTATCTATTATTAATGCCGATGAGGACATCGGCGCTCCCAAAATTACTTCCCCCCGTTAATCGCAAGTGCTCCTCCCCGGCTAGCTCCGCTAGTCCCGCACTGCGGGAGGAGGTGTCGCGCGAAGCGTGACGGAGGGGTTTTTCTTTGCGTCTTTTGCGTTCTATGTGGCTAAATATGCTTATTCTTCTCTGCGTGCTTTGCGACTCGTAGTGAAGCCCCTCTTCGAGTCGCCACGAGTGTCCGCCGCAGCAATTTCCAATCTTTGCTACAGATTCTGCTCAAGCTCTTCCGCCAAAAGAATATCATAATACAGACTATCACTATCTGTGGCTGAATACAATACACTCTCCTCTCCGATACCATTCAACACTGTAATAAGTTCGCCGACCTCTAAATCTTCAGGAGAAACTGTATTACCGGGCTGTGAAACAATTAATAATGCCGCAACAAGTGCCGCTGCAACAGAGCTTCCAATCATTGAAAATCTTGCAAATGAATTTTTCTTCATAGTAATTCTTATTGGAGAAGGATCCTGCCTGATGCTTTGCATTACATCTGAAGAAAATTTTATTGAATCTTCTTCTGCCATACTTCTGATTTTATATTGTTCTGTTAATTTCTTAATATTTTTCATAATTCACCATCCAGTTCTTTTCTTAATTCTAAAACAGCTCTGTGTATATGTGTTTTTATGGTAGACAAACCTTTTCCCATTATTTCAGCAACTTCAGCAAGAGAAAGTCCATTTATATGATGCAGTGTAAACGCAATCTTCTGGCTCGTAGGCAACAAATTTAATGCGTCTGTTATCTTTAAACCAACCTCTTTAAGTTCTAAAATTTCGTCAGCCGACTTACTTTTTTCATCCCGGAGCTCCAGCAAGATCTCATTGTCTTCCATATCTACCACTTTGTCAATATAGACAAGTTTGTAGTTTCTCTGCCTTGTTCTTAACTTATCTTTGCACTTGTTTACAACAATAGCATATAACCAGCTTGAAAATCTGGCATCTTTCTTAAAACCCCCAATAGCTTTAAAAGCACTTACAAAAGCTTCATGTGCAGCTTCCCTGGCATCATCATAATTACTTGTTATCCCATAAGCAATTTGAAAAGCTTGTTCCTGATACCTTTTAACAAGAAGTTCGTAGCAATCTAATTCACCACTCTGAATTCGATTTATAATATCTTGTTCTTCTATATTCTGGTTGTTATTTTCTGACATATTACACGCAAATATTTATCTCGACTTCCGGGGCTCTTTTGAGCCATCTCTTAAATTATTATTGAACCCTGAATTATTAAAATTTTCGTGCTTTTCTGATAGTTTTTTCTCAAGCTTAGTTGTTGCTTCTGCCCGTTGTTCAGGAGGAAGCAGGTCAATTTTTGCTTTTATCTCTGAAACTTTTCGCTGCAGCTTTTTTCTGTTAATATCATCAGAATTTCTAAATTTTTCATGCTTTCCTCCAGGTGTCTGATCAAAAAGCGGATGTGGAGGCGGTGTTTGTCCTTTGCCTTTAAATCTCTTTTCTCGTTCTTTTGATATTCTTTTTCTCAACCTCTCATATGACTCCGGATCGTTCTCTTTCAAAAAAAGAAGTCTACTGTGTAATCTGTTTGTATATGTAGAATAATTTACTCTTTTATCAGGATCTTTATCAGGATTTTCATTTAAAAAAGAGTACTTCTGTCTTAAGATCCTAAACTTAATTTCTTTGTATTTATCCGGATTATTTTTTTGTAAATCCTGCATTTTAGCTCTTAAACTTTTTTTATACTTATAAAGTTCCTGATTATATTTTTCAGGATTCCTGTTTCGAATCTCTTTTAAGCGTTCAATCTCTTTTCTAATACATTTGGGTTCCAGATCTCTTTCTCTGGAATCTGCAAAGATATTTATGCTTAACAAGAAAATAACTCCAAATATAATTTTTAAATAATACAATTTCATTGTTTCGTATCCTGTTTTTCTGGTTGAATACTGTTTTCGGACAGCAGTCCAGCTAGTAAATTAGTAGCTGGGCGACCCTCCCGATGTGCAGTTTAACATTAGTTTGCAAGTCGGGAGGGACAGCGTCCCCGCTGTCCACCATTTCCAATTCTTTATTCTCACGTTGTTCGAATTGATCGGCGACCCAGCTACTAACAGATCAGAAAAACAATCCTATATCAAACTCCAATGTAAAGTTAATAGCTGGGCAACCCTCCCGATGTGCAGTTTAAGGTTATGTTGCCGGCAGGGAGCACAGCCATCAAAAAAATACCGCCGGAGGCATTACAAAGTTTACCATTTACTTTTGACAATTTACATTTTTTCTGTCCTCGACGTCCGCTGAAACTAATTTTCTAATTTATAACCCAACGGGTGATAAAAGCATAATTTAAATGCTGATTTTATTGACTCAAACAAATTTTTATCCTCGCAACCAGAAATCTAAGGCATAATAGATTTGTTTTTGCTGATTCTTGTAAAATATTGAGACAAGCTTGTTCAGTTTTGCCAAACAAGCCATACTCTATATCAACACTTACAATGAGTCAATAAGTTTATTAACCTCTTCTACACTTACATTATTTGCCTTCTGCTGTGCAGCCCTTTTTCTAAGGGCTTGTTTCTTCTTTTCAAGTCTAGCTCTGGCTTCTTCCTGTTTTTGCAGAGGTAGCTGATCAATCTTAGCTTCTATTTCACTAATTTTCTTTTGCTGCTCTTCTATTGAAGGACGAGCTCCGGCTTTTGTTCCCTGACGACCACCATCTTTTTTGGCTTCCGGCTTGTTCTTGCCTTCGCCTTTAGCTTTTATAGCGGGTTTTTTATTACCTTCGCCTTCAGCTTTTGCAGCAACTACAGGCCTATCCTTCTGACCTTTTGCTTGATACTGCTTGCCTTTTGCTTCTGACCTGCGATTCTGCATATCTTTCTGATGCTTCGCTCTCATCTGCTCTCTTTTCTTTTGAAATTCTCTCTTAGCAGCTGCTTGCTCTTCCTCAGGTAATGCACAAATTCTTTTCCATTCTGCCTTTATTTCAGCTCTATGTTTTTTCATCTTTGCTTTATGAGCATTTTTCTGTTCTTCTGATGGTTCTTTACGTTCGCCATCTTGAACTCGTTTTTGACCTTGTTCTTTACGATTCTGCATATGCTTTTCGCGTGCAGCTTTCATTCTCTGAATTTTCTTTTGAAATTCTCTCTTAGCAACTGCCTGCTCTTGCGCAGGTAATGCACAAATTCTTTCCCATTCTGCCTTCATTTTTTCCCTGACTTCACCTCTGTGCTGTTCCATCTTTTCTTTACCGGCAACCTTAGATCCTTTGCCATCTCCCTGACCGGCAAGAAGATTAGTTGACAACATTGAACCGGCAACCATCAAAGTTGCAGCCATCATTACTTTATACTTTATGTTCATTATTGAACTCCTGTTTTGTAATTCCCAAAATATGTCTATCTCATTGCAGCCATGCAACATAAATCAACAATTTAAAGAATTATATATCTATAAACGTGTTATGGGTATTAAGACGACACAAATAAAAAATAGTTTACAATTTTTTTTAAAAGGTACACATAATTGCATTCTACCTGTTTTTCGGAGAGCCAACAACTCTGTAGAATGCTTTGTCGGGGTTTATATAAGGACATTAATGTCCCTAATGTCTCTAACTTCCCTAACCTGAATTATTCATGAAATTACTACTGCAATAGCGTATAGCACTCAATCTCAAAGAGATAGCTTAAATAATGACTTTGATTTATATTTATAAACCTGTACCCATTATTTTTCTCTATCCAATTGATCTTAAGTACTCTACACTATTTCGCTACGAAATTTATGAATAAATCAGGCTAAAGACTTTATTGTATATTATTTTTTCAACTGAATCGCCCCGGTGGGACAGACATTAGCAAGAGTTTCTTCAATACCTGCAACAGCTTCTCCCCATGAAACACCAATGGGAGGAGATGGCAGAATGTCTTCACCTTTGCCGCTTATGCACAAAAAATGTCCGTCAGAAGTTTTGATATTTGTACACTTCATACAGCGAATACATTTGTTGGCATCAAAAACCAGCTTCTCTGCATATACTTTAGGCTTCAATGTATTATCAATGTTCTTATACTCATTCTGCTTTGCCGAAAACAGTGTAGCCGCTTTTTGCAAATCACATTTTGAGTCTTCAGAACAACCGCAAAAAAGACATCTTGATATCTCGGCAATCTTGAAATCTTTATTCCGCCTGATTATGTCATCTGAAAAAAACTTCTTGGCTTCGTCGGTAACCATACCAAACTTGTGATTGTATTGCTTGTCTTTTAAATGCGGCTTGCCAATTATATGATCAACAGAAGTGAAAATTTCCTTAATTTTGACGGAAGAATCTATACGCCCCCTGCGACATGCTTTCTCGCAGGGTGCAGAACAATCTTTACAGTCAGGCAATTCAACATCTTCACCTCTCTCAAGTCTTGAAAAAAGTTCCGGAATATCAGCAAAATCCGGGCAGACCAATTGACATGGCGCCTTACAGTCTCCTATATGTTCCGAAAGTAAAACCTCAACCTTCTTTCTTCGAAACTCAAAAACTTCTTCGCTTTCAGTTTTAATCTTCATTCCCGGCTGAACCTTCGTTGAACATGATGGAATCATTACTCCCCTGTCTGTTAAAAAAACAGCACATACCATACATTGAGATTTGCAGCCGAATTCTTCAGAATAACATAAAGTCGGAATATCTATTCCATTTCTTTTCGCAACATCAAAAACGGTATCTTCAGGAGTTGCTTCTAATTCTATATTATTTATCTCAATCAACATTTATTTCTTTCCCTCGTCTTAAATCTTAGTTCCTAAATCTTTTTTTACCTTTTACCCATTCTTTAAAAACAGTACAGCTCTTTTTAAACAGTCACCACCGCTCCCTGCTTACAGACAGACTTGCATGCCCCGCATTTAATACATTTTTCCTGATCGATATAGTGACGTTTGTAAGGTGTAGCCTGAATTGCATCTTCCGGACAAGCTCGAGCACACATACAGCACCCGATACAATCGGTGGTAATCTCAAATGTTGTCAGTTCTTTGCACACTCCTGCTTTGCACCGGCCGTTTATATGTTCAACATATTCGTCTCTAAACCAGCGAATTGTTGAAAGCACGGGGTTTGGAGCTGATTTTCCAAGCCCGCACATACTTCCCTTCTGAACTAAGACAGCAAGTTCTTCCAATTTGTCAATATCATCAAGTTTTCCCTTGCCTGTAGTTATTTTAGTTAGAATATCATGCATTCTTGCAATGCCTACTCGGCAAGCTGTACACTTTCCGCAGGATTCAGATTTGGTGAAATCAATAAAATACTTAGCAATATCAACCATGCAATCATCTTCATCCAGAACAACCATCCCGCCGGATCCCATAATTGCATTCATATCATTTAAAGATTCGTAATCAACCGGGGTATCAATTCTGCTGACCGGAATACATCCACCGGATGGTCCGCCAACTTGAATTGCCTTCAGCTTTTTATTGTTTAAAGTGCCTCCGCCAATATCTTCAACAATCTCACGCAAAGTTGTACCCATAGGTACTTCAATCAAACCTCCACGATTAATTTTGCCGGCAAGTGCAAATGTTTTCGTTCCTTTACTCTTTTCTGTTCCATAATTAATAAATTCTTTAAATCCATTATTTAAAATCCATGGAATCGTTGCAAAGGTTTCAACATTGTTTATCAAAGTCGGTTTGCCTTTGTATCCGCTAATAGACGGGTAAGGCGGACGATTTCTCGGAGTGCCGCGTTTGCCTTCTAATGCTTCAATCAAAGCAGTCTCTTCGCCGCAGATAAACGCCCCGGCACCTTGAACAATTTCAATGTTGAAGGTAATTCCTAAACCAAGAATATCTTCACCTAACAGGTTGTGCTCATGACATTGATTAATTGCATGTTGTAACCGTTCGATTGCCAAAGGATACTCATCTCTAATATAAACATATCCTTTTTGTGCCCCGACTGTATGTGCTGCAATCAGAATACCCTCAAGAACCCTGAAAGGAAATGATTCAAGAAGCATTCTGTCCATAAATGCACCCGGATCCCCCTCGTCAGCATTACATATAACATATTTCTCATCAGACTTCTTATCGCAGGTTTGCTGCCACTTTATGCTTGTAAGAAAACCGGCACCACCACGACCTCGCATACCGGATTTTTTAATTGTATCAATAATTTCAGTACTGCTCAGACCTAGTATTCTCTTTAAACCATCAATGTGCTTATCTCTAAAAAATGTATTAATATTAGTTGGTTCAACTCTTCCGGAACCATCTGTTGTAATCTGAACCTGCTTTGCATTATATTCATGACTTTGCAAGTCCGCAATCTCCTCCAATGTATAGTGATGCAGTTTGTCATCGTGGTGAACAAGCAAATCTTCAATTGCTGAATTAATTTTTGCAGCTGTCGCACGAAGAACAGACTTAGGTTTTGCATGCTTAAATATAATGTTTTGAACCTTCTCCGGTCTGACATTTGCATAGTGAACATCAGGTCTGCCTGAAGTTTGAACTAAAAGCAGCGGTGTATTATAAGAGTTACCTGTACATGCGGTCTCTTTTACACTAATATCCAGATCATATTTATTAACTACTCTATATATTTCATGTAAAACCTTCTGACTGCCTGAAGCTTTGCAACTCGAACAGTTGCACAAAGAAAGTATACAGTGTTCTCCAGCAGACTTTGAACCCCCAGCATCTGAAACATTTTGAGAATCAAGAAAATCATTTAAAATGGATGAAATATCACTCTTGACAACCTTTCCATAAATGATGTCGTCAATTTGAATTGCCGGAGCAAGCATGCAGCAGCCCAGACAGGCAACTTCGCTGACCGAAAAAAACATATCTGAATCTGTCTCCTCGGATTCACTGATATTAAGATGATCTTTAAAGTCGCTTACAAGCTGTTTTGCACCCTTGACATGACATGCGGCACCAATACAAACCTTGATGTTGTGCTTACCCATAGGATGCAGATGAAATGCTTTGTAAAAAGTTAAAACAGAAGTGAGACTTTCTGATGACACATCAATAAGATCAGGCAAAACTTTAATCACATCTTCAGAAATATATCCTTCAGCCTTCTGTATATCCAAAAGTACCGAAATAATATCTCCACCACTTCGACCGCCAATAATATCTTGTAACTCTTGCTTATTCATACATAAATAATAATATATTTATATTGCTTCGTAAACACAAAAGTTATTTATATATCCTTTCCCTTAATTTTTCGGTCGGACATCCTTTTTGGCGGGGTCACGGATCCCGCCGAAAAAGACGTTTAACCAGAAAAATAGGGTAATCGTAATAAATTATTATTGATACTTGATTTATTATATTCGCAGATGTATAATTATAGATAATACATAAAAAGGAAAACAAACATGGAACTATTTATAAACAACTGGTTGAAATTTTTTTTCTTGCTGACGCCATTCTTTGCCTTGTCAATGTTTTTGACATTGACAAAAGAACATAGCATAACGAAAAAACGCAGGTTGGCAATACAGGTTACGGGAGCTGTTATACTTGTTTGCCTGATTATGTACTTTTTTGGTGGATATGTTTTCAAAGTCTTTGGAATAACAGTCGACGCTTTTCGAGTTGGTGCAGGTGGACTTCTATTCCTGTCTGCAGTCTCACTAGTAAGAACAAAAAGTAAAACACCTCCAACGAAAGATCAGCCAAAAGAGGATGATATTGCAGTGGTGCCTTTGGCGACTCCAATCATTGTTGGACCCGCAACAATAGGTACAATAATCGTGTTTGGCAACGAAGTTACATCAAAAACTGAACTCTTTTCAGGACTGATATCGCTGTTATTAGCAATATTATCAATTGGTGCCCTACTATTTGTCGCCTCTGATATCGAACGTTTACTTGGCAAAAAAGGTATTAACATACTCAGCAAAATGGTCGGTCTAATCCTTTCAGCACTAGCTGCTCAAATGATTCTTACCGGACTTAAAAACTTTATGGGATAAAAAAAATATGATATTAAAAACTGCTTATTTTTTGACTTAAACCATTATTTATTAAATCCGAGCAATTAAAGCATTTCCATGTCTTTAATAACTTGACTAGTGGTCTTAATATGCCGAAGATAGCACTCCTTATATATTTTAGAGCATTGCAAGAATGAACCTAAAAACGGCAGTTGCCATTTTGCCGTAGATGCTAGGCGCAAGGTTTTCAGCTATAGTACCTATGCAGGAAGCCGTGCAACGCCGCAAATACGGTAAAACTGGCACCCCCTTGCGGTTTGAAATTCAGAAAATTCTTCACCCATTTGGTGAAACTAATAATCGAAACAACTCC
Organism: uncultured Victivallales bacterium; assembly: GCA_964441455.1. GTDB lineage: Bacteria > Verrucomicrobiota > Kiritimatiellia > JAQICX01 > JAQICX01 > JAQICX01. The sequence continues at coordinate 10,433 of CAYTUX010000075.1, forward strand.
CTTATTTACAAACACTTATCCGTTTTTCTTAATTTCAAATGCCGTAAATAGGATGAAACGCTGTAAAGATGTGAGATGAGACAACGCTGAATTTTTAAAAAAAATAAAGAATAGCATAGTCTTATTGTGCTTTTTTTTGAAAAATGCAGCGGAAGCCACAATCCATAGGTTTACTGCGTTTCAATCCTAAAATGCTCTAGTGGCATGACATATAGTCTTTGTGGAACCATTACTCTCTCCGCTTCCATCCGGTCGACAGGCAGTAATCTTATAGGTGATATAATCTTCTTCTGAGAAAGTAATAGTGTTGTCCTTAAAAGATAAATCATTAATTTTATCGGCAACTTTCTCATAAGTCGGTCTGCTTTTTGTGTTGCGGTACACATTGTAGCATAACTCTTTATCATAACTTTTCCAGCGAACAGTTAACGTTTCAACATCAATTTGAATGTCAAATGGTTTCGGCACCAAGGTGATACAAGGAATTTCTTCAAATATATAAGTCACACCTGCATCTGTGTTGAATATGACTCTATCGTCAGAAAGCCTTTCCATATTGACTAAAGTTTTTCTGTCGTTTACGCATCGACAATTGGCAAGTTGCGGATAATGTACGCATAGTCGACCTCCCTTATTAGAGGTAATGGTAATTTGTTCGGCGTGTCCATTGTTCCAAGATGCACCGACCTCAAAATTGCCTCTGGCAACAAGTCCATGGAAATGACCTTTATTCCATGCCGAAGGAAGAGCTGGAAGCAGACTCACATATCCTGCATGACTCTGAAGAAGCATTTCTGTAATGCCGGAGGTAGCACCAAAGTTACCATCAATCTGAAACGGAGGATGAGTATCCCAAAGATTTGGAAGAGTACGAGTGCCGAGCAAGTTACAAAGTAGAGAGTAACTGCGGTCTCCATCACCTATTCTTGCCCATGCGTTCAGCCTATGTGCCAATGCCCAGCCAGTTGACTCATCCGAGCGTTCGTTGAGCGTTACCCTTGCTGCATCCATCCAGGCTGGTGTGTCACTAGTAATCAGCGTACCTGGCATGAGTCCAACAAGCTGCGAAATGTGACGGTGGGTGTATTCGCCAATTTCTCCATAATAGTTTTCTTCCTGATATTCCTTAATCTGTCCCGACCATCCTATCTCAACGGGAACGTAACTGCCAATCTGTGTCGATATAAGTTCGGTTGTTTCATCTGATTGACCTAGAAGAGATGCAGCGGACAAAGTATCTTTTCCATTTTCATAAAGCATCTGGTAACTTCTCAATAAGTCTTTGCTCAACCGCTGAGCAAGATTATTGATATATAGCTGCAATATATTAAAAGTATGGGGGATGTACAAGAAAAAAATGAAAAAAAATAACTTTTTTT
>CAYTUX010000076.1:0-4972 GCA_964441455.1 uncultured Victivallales bacterium
GAGAGGATAAACATGTTTTTAAATTAATGAAATCAGGGTTTACATTATACTTTTATCACCTTTTGGGTGATAAATTAGAAAATTAGTTTAGCGGACGCCGATCCAGCTACCAAATATAAAGTGTTTTGATGATAATTGCAGAGTTAATTGCTTTTTTGGTAGCTGGGCTCCCGTTCTTACAAGACAATATTATAACACATCGGGAAGGTTGGCGTCCCCGCCGACCGAAAAGGGCATTTAAACAGAAAAACAGGGCTCAAAAAAAAGAAATTGATTAATATTATAAAGTATTATAAAATACATATATCATCAGGATTTTAACACTAGAGATATAAATAAAAACAACAAATTGAATTTTGTAGGGATGACATCTGAAAAATAATGAACCGCATACTAATAAAAGAGAGTGAGCTTAATAACGGCAATACCGTTGTTCTTAATGACTATAGGGCAAAACATATTATAAGTGTTTTAAGACCAAAAGTTGGTGACAAACTTAAAGTTGGTATTTTAAATGGCTTTCAAGGAATCGGAGTTGTTAATGCTATCTCTAAATATGAAGTAAAGCTGCGTTGTAAATTCAAATATATATATATGCCGGCAACCGGCACTTCACTATTGCTGGCTCTTCCTCGCCCGAAAGTTCTCAAACGTCTCATACCCCAGATTGTTGCACAGGGAGTAGAAGAAATTATTTTAACAAATGCGGAAAAAATTGAGAAAAATTACTTTGCAACCCATTGGTTAAAAGAAGAAAATTATAATAAACTTATTATGAATGGACTTGAACAGTCAGGCGATACTTTGATGCCAAAAATCCGAATTGTAAAAAGATTAAAACCTTTCATAGAAGATAAGTTACAACAAATCTACCCAAAACATCATCTTTTACTAGCTCATCCATATACAGAAAATAAACTTTCAGATATATGCTCTGGTAATAAGAATCTTCTTGCCATCGGTCCTGAGGGTGGTTGGTCAAACTTTGAAATCGACATGTTTGAACATGCCGGTTTCAAACCATTTTCTCTTGGATCACGCATTTTAAGGAGCGACACTGCTGTTATTGCAACATTAGCAATTATCAATCTGCTTAAGAGAACTTAAAGGTTGTACCAATAATCCAATGCTTCCTCTGTTGTTGCAAAACCATCTCTGTCATTAACTGCTTGAGATGCCAAAGGAATAAGAGAACCCTGACTTGACCACTCAAAAAGGCGCTTCATATAATCTTCTCTATTTTCTCCCGGCTTAAACGGCCAATTACCATAATAAACTTTACCTCCTTTTTTAACCTCTTCCATATCCTGTTCAAAAATGTGGTCCTGTTCATGATTAGCAATGTGACCGAAATTTATGCCCCTTACGTTAGATATTTCACAAATTCTTTTTGTTAAATGATCGTGCCTGCCGCAATAGTGTATCCAGGCTCCTCCAAAATGATTAACCAATCTCTCTGTATAAGGCATAGCAAACTCATCTATAATATCCGGACCTATAACAGCTGTAGTATCTTCACAAATCCGAATCCCCATGTTATCAGCATATAATGAGTTACTATGAACAATCTCATCTGCGGCTTCACCTGTTAAATCTTTAACAATCTCCGTACATTTAATAATGAGCTCCAGTGAAACTTCCATCAGATGATGAACAAATTGAGGATCATCATAAAACTCCATAAACAGATCATCCCCAAAAAGCAGATGTGCAATATCTAGAGGTCCTTGCGTATCTAAACAGTAAGTTGGAATTAATCCGCTCAAAACTTCATTAAATTTCTTGATATGATTCAAACCGCGTTCAAAATCACCTCCGACATGTATATCACCCGGATTTATCTTCGTCAACTCTTCTTTTGTCAGATGTTCTTTCAACCATGGCATTTTATCTTCAAAAACAAGTTGATTCTTGCCGTAGCATGAAACTAAAACACCTGTTCCCATATTTGCTCTAACTGAAGGAACCCCGTCGCTGCCGGAATTAGCCATGCAAAATGCTCCCCTAAGCTGCCCGGTCAACATTAAATCTTCATCATAAAACGCCTCTTTAAAATTTGGATTTGGCAATAATTCTTCTTGACTTTTTGTAAGAGGCGCACCCAGTATTATTGGATATTTATCAGGAATTTCATGCTTCCACACCGCAGCCTGTCGCTTCTTTGCCAAGTCTATTCGTTCATAATCAATATCTTCCAGCAACTCTTTCACTGCTGTTAAATCATGTTTTTCTTTCATCATTCCCTTATTTATCTTTCTTCAATAACATTGCGGGAATATATTATACTTTAATGTATATTGCAAGTCATTTATAAAAGCCTTGTTAGTCTTTCCCGTTTCCTTAGATTTCTGGTTAATGATATAAGCATGAGTTTTAATTAATGAAATCAATGAGTTACTTTTTGGTTTTCACCTTTTTGGGTGATAAAAACAAAAGTTTATGCAACTTACTTACAAACAGTAGTTTATGTTTCTTATTGGATATACTGTTAAAATACGCTTTGCGAATTGACGCGACACTTCATTCCTAACATCAAATTGGTCTACCCATGAAAACCACGAAAGAACCTATAAATTTCTTTCGTACTATGATTCTTTTTGTAAACCTTGCCGGTTCAATGTCAAGTTTAACAGTTTCTTCTTCTCCAATGCAGTCATATGTTTCTGGATTCGCTTTCACTTCTTCGGGGTCATCAACGTATTCCAGAACCTCCGGCAGATTATCAGGAAGTTTTTCTTTTGCTGACTTCTTTTTCTTTTTTAACCTATTTCTATCGTATGCCCAATACCTGACACGGTTTTTTCTTTTGGGTCTGTAACCTTATGCTAGTCAGCAAATTAACAAAACAAGCAATGGTCTATGTAAAGTTTTGTTGGCTAATAACTTGTAGAATATTGTTGGGAATATGGTATTTTCTTTATTGTCTAAATTTCTAACTTTTTTATAGAAAATCATATGATTGCAAAAAAATCCCATGATATAAAACCATAAATGGGGTCAATTGTTTATTAAAAAATGTAATTCTTTAAATTAAGTAATTTAAGGGTGCTTAAAGAAAAAAACGTGCAACACCTGAAAGTATTAGGATTAACTTCTTTACTTTCTGCAAACTCTTTTAACGTTAAACCACTTTTGCGGAACTCTGCCACGAGTTCCAGCCACTTCTCAGCCGGAATATCCAGCCGCCGACCTATATTATCTGTTTTATCTTTCATAATGTGGCATATTATAAACCACATTACACTCTCTGTATATAAGGTCGATTAACGGACGCTTACGATATGTTCAACATAATGTCAATAATTTAATTTTGATTGAATACCAAAGTTTTCTGGTTGAATGCCCTTTTCGGTCGGCGTGGACGTATTAGCTCCTGCCCTGTTTAGGGCTTGCGAGGACGGAGGAGTATCCTCCTCCCGATGTACAGACTAAGATTGTCTTGTAAGAACGGGAGCCCAGCCGCCAAAAAAATTCACTCTGCAAGTCTCGTCAAACCATTGTATGTTTGGTGGCTGGGTCGGCGTCCGCCAAAACTAATTTCCATCACGCTTTGAGGAATTCCCCAAAAAGGAAATAAACAAAAAGTACCTCATTGATTTCATTGATTAATCATAAATAAACATTAAACATTAATATATGTGCCCCATTTTTTCTTTTTTGGTAGACATATATTTTTCGTTGTGTTCATTGGTCTCAAAATGAATTGGTAATCTCTCTTCAATCTTCAATCCATATCCCTCTAAACCTACAACTTTGCAAGGATTATTTGTCAAAAGTTTCATCTTATGGACTCCTAACTCTGATAATATCTGAGCACCTATTCCATAATCTCTCAAGTCAGGTGCAAAACCAAGTGCAACATTTGCCTCAACAGTATCCATACCTTGATCCTGTAACTCGTATGCATGAATCTTGTTTGCAAGTCCAATACCTCGACCTTCCTGTCGCATGTAAAGCAGTACACCGCATCCATGCTTATTAATGATTCTCATGGCTTCATGAAGCTGATTTCCACAGTCACAACGAAGTGATCCAAAAACATCTCCTGTCAAACACTCGCTATGTACTCGAACAATCGGAATCTTATCTCCATCTAAATCACCCATTACCAATGCAACATGCTCCTTCTGATCTAATTCAGAATAGAAAAGATTTAGAATAAAATCACCATAATCCGATGGAAAATTTACTTTTCGTAAGAGTTTTACATGATGCTCACTGCGTTTTCTGTATTCTATAATCTGTTCTATAGATATAATATGAAGGCTATGTTTCTTAGCAATTTTCTTTAATTCAGGTACTCTTGCCATTGTACCATCATCATTTAAAATCTCACATATTACAGCTCCAGGTCTTAAACCGGCAAGTATTGCCATGTCAACCGCACCCTCGGTATGCCCTGCACGCCTTAAAACACCTCCGGTCTTGGCTTTTAAAGGAAATGTATGACCAGGTGATACCAAATCATCGACGCTACCTTCTTCTGAAATTAAAATCTGTATGGCCTTAGAACGATCTGCTGCACTAATGCCTGTTGTAACATTTTTTACTGCATCAACAGATTCCATATAGCAACAATCAGAATAACTGTCCACACTTTCATTGCTTGGAATTTTTCTTGGCATTTCAGCCAGACCAAACTTTTCCAACTGCGTTTCTGCCATTGGTGCACACAAAAGTCCTCTGCCATGTTTAACCATAAAATTAACTGCTTCTGGGGTGGCTTTCTCCGCAGCTACAACAAAATCACCCTCATTCTCGCGATTTTCATCATCGATCATTATGACAATCTCACCGGCTTCAAATGCTTTAATAGCTTTTTCAATTGAATCTAACATTATTTAACTCCATATTTATCCATACTACAATACTTCATATTACCATTTCGCTACGCTACGTTGGCTTAGGCAGGCTAAAGCATCACTTCGTTTTTATTGCCATTTCCCCAGCTACTGACTGAAAATATTTTTCT
>CAYTUX010000077.1:0-4139 GCA_964441455.1 uncultured Victivallales bacterium
CGGTTCAGCAATCTTGCCGGAGGACAATCGCTGCTGTTAAAACGGTTTACCAGATCAACAACAGCCATTCTAGCTTTTCTGTTTCCTGCATACGCTGCACCATAACTGCAATAGAGATAATCTTTTGAATCTTCTGCCAATTCAGCTCTCATAGGATTCAATTCAATATATGTTGACATAGAAAACAGTGCTCCCGGATTGTTTTGTATAAGTATGCTTTTATATCTTTGTCCCCAGAAATAACCATCACGCTGATATTTTGTGTTAAACCAACAGGCATAACGCTGCTTTACTGTTTTCATAAATGCAGGAGTACTATACATACGATCGGTATATTTTTTGCGAAGAGGTATCCACCAGTTATTAAAATCATTTTCTCCTTTTTTCTTATATGATTCATAATCATGCCTGAAACAGTGGTAAAATTTACTTCCATAAAGAATTCTTATCCTTCTAAATAATTCTCTATCAGTTATTTCTGTTTTTTCCGGAGTATGCAGAAGAATATGAAAATGATTCGGCATAACAGCATACGCCAACACCTGACAACCAGAAAATTCCTCTGATTTACGCATTATCTCAACAAACTTTTCCTTGTTGTAAGATGATTCAAGAAAATGTGTTTTTGATACTGTTCTTGACATCAGATGAGTGAATTGATCAACACCAACCGGCGGCAGTAGTCTAGCAGGCATAAGCACCTCCATTTTGTTATAATTAATAAATTTATTAAACCAGGTAATAAGATATATAAAAATGTTATCGAATTTCAATAATTTTGCAAGTTTTTTTTGTTAAAAATTGAATTTTGTTGTAAATGTTGTGGTTAAGTTATAAAATTTGGAGATGAATATAGATAATTTAAAGATTCGTTCTGATATTTTGCAGGTTATACGAGGTTTTTTTTTGGGTCGCGGTTTTTATGAGGTTGATTCAGCAATTAACATTAGGTATCCTGCGAATGAGATGTTTATTGATTCTCCTGTTTTGGTTGATGGGAGTTTTCTTAGGACTTCACCTGAGTTGGATATGAAGCGTGTTGTATGTGCGGGAATGGAGAAGATATTTCAAATTGGTTCATGTTTTCGTAATGGGGAGCAGGGAGACTTTCATAATCCTGAGTTTACCATGCTTGAATGGTATAGAGCTCATAGTAATTATATGGATATTCTAGCGGATACGAAGGAGCTGATTCGTGAGATTGCTCTGGAAATATGTGGAAAAACTATTATTGTATATAATGGTAATGAGATTGATCTGAATAGTTGGGTAACAATTCCTGTTGATTCTGCATTTGAGAAACTTGCGGGTTGGGTTCCATCTAAGAATTTTAATCAGGATCGGTTTGATCTTGATTTAGTTAATAAGGTTGAACCTGAACTGCCAATCAGGCCAGTTGTTTTGAAGGATTATCCTGTTGAGGCCGGAGCGCTTGCAAAGGTGAAAGAGGATAATTCTTTTATTGCAGAAAGATGGGAGCTATATATTGGAGGGATGGAGATTGCCAATGCCTATTCTGAATTAACAGATCCTGTTGAGCAAAGAATGCGTTTTGAAGAGGCTTCAAGAAAAAGAGTTGATATGGGTTCAGTTGCGTACCCTATTGATGAAGATTTTATGAGTTGTCTTGCTAATGGGATGCCTGAATGCGGTGGTATTGCATTGGGGATTGATCGATTGGTGATGCTTTTTTGCGATGCCAAGAGTATTGATGAGGTTAGGGTCAATTGAACAAGAAAAAGGGGAAAGGGAGTTCCGCTGTAGCGGAAGAGAACTGGAGAAGTGCCCTAAATTAAGAGATGGGATAAATCAAGTCTGTAGGCGAGTTACGGGAAGGTAAGTTTGGTTTGTTTCCAATACTTATCAAGGATTTCCAGGGAGCATTCGCTCATGTTCAGGCCATCTGCCTCCATATTTTTTTCAATAAGCATGAAACGATTTGTAAATTTAAGGTTAGTTTTACGGAGGGCATCTTCAGCGGAGATGTGAGCAAATCTTGCCAGGTTAACTATTGAGAATAGTACATCGCCAAATTCTGATAGTATTTCATCTCTATTGTTATTCTCAAATGCTATTTTCAGTTCTTCTACTTCTTCAGCAATTTTGTCAATTACCTGATCGGGCTGATCCCAGTCGAATCCAACTTTTGCTGCTCGAGATTGAATACGTTGAGCTTTTTGTAGTGCCGGCAGATTTTTGGGGACTCCAGAGAGGACAGATTTATTTTTGGTTTTTTCAGTTTTTTTAATTTGTTCCCAGTTTCTTAGGACGTCTTCTGCATTTTCAACTTCCACATCACCAAAAACATGAGGGTGACGGCGGATCAATTTTTCTGCAATCTGTTCCGCGACATCATCGAAGTCAAACAAACCTGCCTCTTTTTGGATTTCAGATTGCAGAGCAATCTGGAGGAGGACATCGCCCAATTCTTCGCGATGTTCATTGATATCACCTTTGTCGATTGCATCTAATAATTCATATGCCTCTTCTATAAGATATGGTCTGAGTGACTTGATTGTCTGTTCTCTGTCCCATGGGCATCCGTTTTCACCTCGTAGAGTTTCTACAACTTGAAGGAGATGGTATATTCCATAATTTTTTTTCATTTTTTCTTTCTTTTTTTACTACACTGCATGGTAACAGTTTTTGTATTGAAACGCGATTGCTTATTTAAGATGGAAGAATTGCTTTATGTTTAACAAGCAGGTCTTTTATCTTTTTCAGATCCACATTACCGGGTGTTTTATTTAAATCTGACGCCAAAGCAGCAGTGACTCCAGCCACCTGAGCCATAGCCATAGATGATGCCTGAACACGAAGAGCTGAATTTACAAGGCGATCACTGCTTACAGATCTGCCGGCAACAAGAATATTTTTACTATCTTTTGGAATTAAAGCTCCAAGGGGAACTGTTGGAACCACACCTTTTTCAAGATATTTTGGAGTTACTCCATTTTTTGTATGCAGATCTATTGGATAAAAAGCATAACATATTGCATCATCATATTTAAAACCGGAAACATACTCATCGTGAGTCACCATTTTTTCTCCGACAATTCTGTAACTCTCTCTAAAAGTTGCTTCAGGTTGCAGGTGAGTTAACTTTGCATTATTCTTTTTAACTTGTTGTAAGACAGCTTTACGCCCCTTCAAATTTGCACAGGTACGAGTTGCAGATGATGAAGAGTCAGCACCATGAACATATACCGCTTTGAGCTGCTCCTCTCCGGGCACATATGGTGTATCTGTTTTGAACAACATTGAACCTGGTTGGGTTTCTTCGCCCCTTAAACGAGGAAAACCAAGCATACCAACGACATCCGCACCACCTGTGCAATCAATAATTTGCTTACAATTAACGACTCTGTGAACTCCTGAGCCAATACACTCAACCATCCAGCCACCATCAGTATGTTTTACAGAAAACGGTGTTTCATAATAAACAATTTTCACCCCGGCTTGAATACATTTTTCTTCAGCAATCAAAACATATAGATATTGATTAATATTAAACTGATGTTTCCAATGCCGTAAACTCAAGTCTTTGAAATCAGGAAAAACACCATTTTCCAAAGATACCGTCTCTGTAACAAGTTCCCATCCGATGCCAGCAATAATCTGTTTTCCCCAAGCATGAAATAATCCCGGAAACGCCACACCTCCGGTTGTCATAGCACCACCAAGCTGACCACCATGTTCAACCAGCATTGTTTTTGCTCCGGCTCGACCAGCCTGAATTGCAGCAACAGTTCCAGCTGTACCGCCTCCGAAAACTAAAACATCTACATTGTCTTCATGTTTTTCGATTATAAACCCCATAATATTAGCCAATTGAATAAATAACAGTCATATTTTATTAAAAGAATGCAAAATATGCAAACATCTAATTTTGTTATTGTTCCAATATTTTTCCGGTTGGATGCCCTTTTTCGGTCGGCGGGGACGCCAACCCTCCCGAACCAGAGTCTAACATTAGATTGGAAGTCGGGAGGGATGCCGTCCTCGGCGTCTGCTGTCCACCATTTCCAACTATTTATTCTCACGTTGTTCGAATTGGTCGGCGACCCAGCTACTAACAGATCAGAAAAACAATCCTATATCAAACTCCAATGTAAAGTTAATAGCTGGGCGACCCTCCC
>CAYTUX010000078.1:0-6075 GCA_964441455.1 uncultured Victivallales bacterium
TCATCTTAGTAGCCATGGGTTTTAACCCATGGTAGAGACATCAAAGCAATATGAACCCCATAGGGGTGGCACCTAAGTTAACAAATTAAGATGTCATCCCTATAGGATTCTATGTTTTGGGTTATTATATACCCCTTGTATGATACTTTTTAATCGAATTAATGTATAAAAAGTTCTTGTTTTAACTTCAATGATTTTGTCGTTAAAATGATTCTGTCATAACTATTTATTCTTAATCATTCTGCTGAAAATCATTCTGAAAATAATTCTTTTGGTTGCCTGCCTGTCGGCAGACAGGCGGCTGTGTCGCCCTATGACTTTTCAAAAATTATTGTGGATATATTATGAAGAACCATGTTTAACTATTTTCTCATTCTTTTACTAAGCAAGATAATATCTTTTAGAGCCTGTGAGCTTTTTGCGGATTTCCATTTTGAAGGAAAATCAGGAGTCATAACAACTTGTGCAATTGCAGACAAGGCTTTCAAGTGAAAATTACGTTGATCTTTTGAGCCGGCAAGGCAGAATATTGCTTTAACAGGAACTTCTGAACTATAAGGAAAAACAACACCGTTTTTGACTCTAACCACAATTATATCAAATATGTTTTCACCCTCTAGAATAATATGAGGTATTGCCAGCCCATCAGTAATAACAGTACTGCTATCCTTTTCTCTTTCCCATAAAAGTTCGTTAACTTTTTCAGCAGAAATGTCATGGCGGTTTGCAAGCTCATCTGCTAAAAGATTAAACAGATTATTGACATCTACACTATTATCATCTATATCCAGGACGACAGCATCTTCAATTGCTTTATCAAAGCGATCCTCAACAATATCATCTCGCTGACGAATAATTCCCTTCAATTCATCTTCCAGCATGTTTTTTGTCAAATCTTTAGAGGTTAATCTTTCTATAAGATGCATTAACGCAAATTCTCTATTTGTTCGGATGCGTCCATAAAACCAGTAAAAGAAAAGACTTGCAATAATAATAGCAATCGTTGCCACAATTGGCTGCCATCCCATTGAGGCAATAAGAGCAAGGCATCCTATTGCACCTACAATTTGTACCCATGGATAGAGTGGCGACAGGAATTGCGGCATATAGTTCTGCAGGCGACTCTCCCGCATAATAATCACACAAAGACAAGAGAGCAGAAATGTTACGATCAGTACACATGAAGCGACTTTAACTAAAAGCTCCAGCTTCATTAAAAGAGATGCAGAAATAATTATTGTTGTAATAATTAGAGCAACATATGGCATACCATTACGATTTGTTTTAGCAAAAAAGCTTGGAAGCATTTCATCTTTTGAAAGAGCATATGGGTATCTTGAAGATGACATGATACCGGCATTTGCTGTTGAAATGAAGGCGAGCAGAGCAGATACACTCATAAGAGTAACACCAAAAGGACCCATAAATGCTCTAGCACCATCCGATATTGGAGTTAATGAACCATTAATGGCACTCCCAAGTACACCTGATGTAACAAGTACAACAAGAAAGTAAAGTATACTCACAACCAAAAGAGATAAGATCATACCTAATGCAATATTCTTTGAGGGATTTTCAACATCTTCAGCAACCGCAGCGATCTTCAAGAGACCTCCATATGAGATAAACACCATACCCGCAGTATAGAAAATCTTACCGGATCCATTAGGCATAAATGGTTTAAAATTTGTTATTTCGACATTTGGAAAACCCCAAATAATATAGATTAAGAGGGTAATAATAAGTCCTATAACGAGGAAATCCTGAAATTTACCGGCTTTTTTTACACCACTGATATTTAAGAATGCAAAAAATATACACAAAAGAATAGCAATAGTACTATTATTTAAAATGCGTTGCAGGAAGGAGAAAGAAGTACCATCAAGGTATTGCAGAACAATAGCAGTAAAGGCGGCCATACCAACCAAAGCAAAAGCTGTTTTCAAACATAGAGACAGCCAGGTTATTATACCATTAATTGTACCCACTGCCGGTCCCATACTTCTTGCAACAAAAAAATATGTTCCGCCGGCTTTAGGCATTGCCGACACAAGTTCTGCCTGGCTCAGAAGACCTGTCAAAGCCATAATACCGGCAATAAGATATGCAACAATAACAGACGGTCCTGCTGCTTCGTGTGCAAGTCCGGGCAAAATAAACAAACCCGAACTAATCATAGCACCTGTAGCAATACAAAACACATCTAATAAACCAAGCTTTTTTTTATTCATATTTTTATTTCCTAAAATAAATTTATTTTTAAAATAGATTTGAAATTCTTTGTTACATTTGTTATAATTACTTAATATTATATAATGTTTTTTTTATAATACAACAAAAATATAAGGAGACATAAATGAAAATATTAGTACCGGTTGCTGACGGCAGTGAAGAGATTGAATTTACAATAATTGTTGATGTATTAAGAAGAGCAGGAATCAGTGTAACAACAGCGAGTTTAATGAGTCAAAAAGAGATTACTGCCTCGCGAAATGTGAAGCTTGTTGCCGATGAGTTGTTCACAGATGTTGATTATGAAAGTTTTGATATGATTGTTTTACCCGGTGGCGGTCCGGGGAGTAGTTTTATGAAAGAATATAAACCTCTTCTTGAAGTCCTTAAAAAGTTTAATGCTGAAGGCAAGATGCTAGGTGCTATCTGTGCAGCACCCGCAGTTCTTGAGTCAATAGGATTATTAAATGGAAAAAATGCAACATGTTATCCCAGCATGAGCGAAGAGCTTAAAAGTGCAAAATATTCTGCAGACAGAATCGTTATTGATGACAATATAATAACCAGTCAGGGACCGGGGACAGCATTTGACTTTGCACTGAAGATTATTGAACTTGTAATTTCAGAAGAAATTTCAAGGAAAACAAGAAAAGAGTTGTTATTATAAAGCAATATTTATATAATCATAAACAAAAAAGAAAGGAATTAATAAAATGAATTACGTATGTAACGCATGTGGATGGATTTATGATCCTGCTGAAGGTGATCCGGATGGCGGAATTGCCCCAGGAACAGCTTTCCAAGACCTTCCTGAAGATTGGGTTTGCCCGGTTTGTGGTGTAGGCAAAGATGAATTTTCTCCACTGGATTAAAATTTGAGAATCAAAGGCGTGGAAATCCCACGCCTTTTATTTTATAGAATTGATAAATATGCATATAAAAACAAGAATAGAGCAATTAAAAGTTTCTCCAGGATACCCATTTGAGAATACAGAGAAAATTATTGAAAGAATTAAATGTGCCAGGAATGATGGTATAGAGCTAATAGTTTTTTCAGAAATGGTTGTTCCCGGATATCTTTTAGGAGATGAGTGGGAACGCCCGTCATTTATAAGAGAATGTGAGAATTCCGGAGAAATGATTAAGGAATCATCTGACAATATAACTGTAATTTTTGGTAATGTTGGAGTTGATTGGGATAGACATAATGAAGATGGAAGAGTTCGAAAATATAATTCACTTTTTATTGCCGAAAATGGAAAATTCATTCATCATCCTGTCACAAACTATCCGTTTATCATCAAAACTCTTTTGCCCAACTATCGCGAATTTGATGATAGCAGACATTTTTTTGATTTACGAAAATTTGCACTAGAAAACTCAAAAACGCTTGAAGAACTAGTTATACCGATCAAGACATCAGTTGGACTATTAGGATGTGTATTATGTGAAGATGCATGGGATTGCGACTATGCCATTGCACCATTAAAACTTTTAGCAAATCACAATCCAATTCCAGATTTGTTTGTTAACATAAGCTGTTCACCTTTTACAGCAAACAAAAATCACAAGAGAAACAGAGTTTTCACGGAGCATGCACACGATTTAAAAAGGCCTTTTATATATGTAAATAATACAGGTATACAAAACAATGGAAAAACAGTATTTACGTTTGATGGAGAATCATGTGTTTACGACACAAACGGACATACTGTTGAATGTGGTGCGCCATTCGAAGAGAGTTCATTATCAATAGATATTCCTATAGACCACACAAAATCATTTGGCAAACCAGTCGTATTAGAAGATGATGGAATTGATATGCTCTATAAGGCCATTTATTATGGAGCAACTGAATTTCTAAAGCTGTGCCGTGGAAAAAGAGTAACCATTGGAGCATCCGGCGGAATAGACTCAGCTCTATCCGCTGCTATATACTCAAGAATTGTCGGACCTGAAAATCTGTTGTTAGTGAACATGCCCAGTCGATATAATTCCGAGACAACAATCAGTTTAGCAAGACAGCTGGCAGAAAATATCGGCTGTTTTTACACAGAGATTCCTATAGAAGATAGTATTAATATTACTACATCTCAAATTGACAACTTAAAGATATCCACGATTGACGGAAAGCTTCATGAGACATTAAATCTTTCTGAGTTTATGCTGGAGAATGTTCAAGCTAGAGACCGTTCATCCAGAATACTTGCTGCAGCATCAAATGCATTCAACAGTCTTTTTACATGTAATGCAAACAAAAGTGAATTTACAGTTGGCTACAGTACATTATATGGCGATATTTGCGGATTTTTAGCGACACTTGCAGATTTATGGAAACTGGAAGTCTACGAAATGTCAGAATATATGAATAGAGAAATTTTTAAAGGGGAAATAATTCCTCAAGGGAGCATTGATCTTGTTCCGTCAGCAGAACTAAGTGCTAAGCAAGATGTTGATAAAGGAGAAGGAGATCCTTTAACATATGCATATCACGACAAACTTTTTAAGAGTTGGGTAGAGTGGTGGAACAGAGCAACACCGGAGGAAGCACTAGAGTGGTATATAGACGGAACTCTAGCGGAAAAGTTAGATTACTCCGGAGATATTAACAAGATATTTAAAACTCCAATAGAATTTATTGATGATTTAGAACGATGGTGGAAACTATATCAGGGTTTGGGATTAGCAAAGCGTATTCAGGCTCCTCCTGTTCTTGCCATAAAAAGGCGAGCATTTGGTTTTGACAAAAGAGAGTCTCAACTAGGAGTCAGATTCTCTCAAAAATATTTAGAAATGAAACAAAAATTCATAACCAGTTTTTAATAATCAGCAAAAAAAAGACCATGACTTTAAAATCATGGTTTTTTTATAAATTATAAAATAATTGGTCTATTCGTCTTCTACGACTTCAGCACTACCGGCAATAATATTCATTATCTCTATTACTTCTGAAAGGTTTTCAGATAAAATATCCAATCTGTTCATTAAAGGAGTTATTTTGGAAAGATAAATAGCTTTCTGGCGTTCTAATTTACTATTCTTATCAAGTAATTTTTCGTTACTATCTTTAAGATCTGTCATTTTAGATTCAGTATCTTTAAGAATTTTTCTGAGATTTATAAGTCTTACTTCCAAATCAGACTCTGAACTATCAAGATCACTCATATCCATTCCATCTGGAATTGGAACTTCAACAAGTTCTTTGCAATCAATACATGGAATGGTTAAACCTGCACCATGATAATCAATTGCCATACTTTTTGAGCAGTGTGGACACTCAAATACTATATCAGTTTCTAAAATCTCTTCAGAAGCAACTTCTTTAATATTTTCAGACATTTATATACCCTTTAAGCTTTTACAATAAGCCCGGATTTTATACAAGAAGTACAAACAGTTTTACGTTTTATCCCACCATTCTCTTTTACTCTAATCGTTTGAAGATTAGGAAGAAAACGACGTTTAGTAATTCCTGTAGTATGAAGACCAATTCCGCCTTTTTTCTTGGATAAACCGTGCCGAACAATTTTATTTCCTGTAAGTGCACCTTTACCGCAAATATCACATACTCTAGACATTTTTATTCTCCAATTAATAAGTTAACAAATTTTCATTCTAAATTCAAATGTTTTCTTAGTTTTCTTTCAATTTTTAACCAATATGTAAATCTGTAATTGAAAGAAATAGTGAATTATATGCAAAATCTCAAAAAAAAACAACTAATTTCTTGTTTTTTTTATATAAGCGATCTTCCTCATAAAAAAAGACACCGAAACAGTATTTATATTAAGAACATAACTTTATGGTTGCCTCATAATGTATGACACCTAAAATATAGGAATG
>CAYTUX010000079.1:0-3826 GCA_964441455.1 uncultured Victivallales bacterium
TTTGAACAGAGTGTGAACGACATGATGGATAAGTAAAAAAATATTAAACTTGCAGGTACAGGTTAGATGCCCCGCACCGGACAAATGCCCTTATTTTTAATTTTAATTTGGGATGGGGTGGGGGCGAAAATCAGATTTTCAATCTTGTATGCTGCTTACATGAATTAGGCTTGCCGGTAACACTAGTTGTACTTGAAAATAGCGTTTTGCTGAAAAAAGCAGCCGCAGCCAATTTGCCGGCTATCTCTCTGAAAAAGAATTTTTCAAATGCAGATGTTTTGAATTCCTGTAAAATAAAAAAAATTAATTTTTTGCATGTCAACGATTCCAGATCTCTAAGATCCGGCAGCTGTGTTGCAAAAAAACTTAGAATCCCTATCGTTTATTCTCGACGAATTGCATCTCCTGTCAGGAAAAATTACTTTTCTAAAAGAAAATATTCTTCCCAAAAATTGGATGGAGTAATTGCTATCAGCAAAACTGTACAAAATGTTTTTAAAGAAAGCATTAATTTTCCTGAAAACAGACTTTTTGTGGTTCCTTCAGGAATAAAAATTGAAGATATGCAGAAAACAAATGTTGATACATCTTTACGTAAAAAGTATGCCGATGATTCATTTTTAATTGGCGGACTAGGGAAGTTGAGCAAAAAAAAGAATTGGCAGATGCTTATAAATGTTGCAGATGTCTGCAGAAAAAACAATTTAAATATAAATTGGATTATTGCCGGCGAGGGACCTGAAAAAAAGAATTTAGAGAGATTGATTAATCAACGTGGAGTTAATGATTGTGTACATTTAATTGGATTTAGAGAAAATGCAAAAGAGATAATTAAAAGTTTGGACATTTTGTTTTTTCCCTCTCTTATGGAAGGTGCATCTGTTACTGTCAGAGAAGCAATGATATTAAAAACACCGGTTGTGGCAGTCAATGCAGCCGGAACAGTGGAGTCATTGAATGGGCATGGCTATACTGTCGATCCGGATGATCCGGATGCTGCTTTTAAGGCTATTAATGAATTGTTGACGGATACAAGTAAGAAAAATGAAATCATAAATGATGCCTACTCTTTTGCCGTAAAAAACTTTGCATTTTCTAAAACAATATCAGGTACTTTGGACGCATATGATAAAATTTGTGAGATGAAAGGAATATATGAAATCAGAAACGACAGAGATTGAGATATCTAAGAATTGGAACTTTACAAGAACCAAAGCATCTAAGAAGTGGTTATTTGATGAATCATTACAAGAAGAGTATGTTAATTTGCCCCATTGCTGGAATGATAAAGATGGCTTTCAGGATGATGTTGATTATTACCGGGGGTGGGGAAGTTATAAAAAGTTTTTCTCTTTGGAAGAATCATTTTATAATAGTGATGAGTATACTTATTCATTGGTTTCAGAAGGTTTTTATGGAACAGGAGATGTCTGGTTGAACAAAGTACATCTCGGTAAAGTTGACGGGCAGTATATCGGATTTGAGTTTGATATCACAGACCTGATTTGTGAGAAGGAAAATTGTTTGTGTCTGAGATTAACAAACTCATGCAGTCTGTCGGTTCTGCCGGGACACAAAATGCCGGATTTCTTGTTATACGGAGGAATGAGCGGTAGAATTTTCATCAGAAAAAAACCTGTAATACATTTTAATGAAAAAGCGCTTTTTGTTGAAAGTGAAATTAATAAAGATTTGAGTGTTACTGTTTCTGTTTCTTCGGGTGTGATATTTTCTAAAAAGTTCAAAGATAAAGAATTAAAGATTTCATGGAAAATATTTGATGATAAAGGTGTCTGTGTTGCAGATACTGACTTTTCAGAAACAACTAATGCGGAAAGTTTCCGCAGTGACATTGAACTTAAAGATGCTGAATTGTGGGATATAGACAATCCATATATGTATGAGATGAGGGGAGTTATAAAGTCAGATGATAAGGTTATTGATTCAATATGCAAGCCTTTTGGTATACGTGCAATAGAGTTTCGACCCAATAACGGCTTTTTCTTGAATGGTGAAAGAGTTGATTTAAAAGGTTGCAACCGGCATGAATCAATGCCTGGGTTTGGTTCTGCTATGCCCGATTGCCTGCACTATGAAGATGCATATTTAATAAAAAGATTAGGTTTAAACTTTGTCCGTTTGTCACACTATCCCCAAAATCCATCTTTTTTGGATGCATGTGACCGTCTGGGAATTCTTGTTTTAGCTGAGTTAGCAAGCTGGAAATCTGTCAGGGGAGGTAAATGGTTAAAGAATGCTTCTCAGCAGATGGAAGCAATGATTCGAAGAGATAGGAATCATCCGTCAATAATATTATGGGGCATGGGTAATGAGGGTCGACACAAAAAGGCGTATTCTGTTTTATATAAATTATGTAAAAGATTAGACAGTCAGCGTTTTGTTATTTATGCTGAAAATCACTTCAAAAGAGCAAAAAAATGTGGAACTGTTGGTATTCCAGATGTTTGGGGATCGAATTATGAGTTTGATATGCTGCAAGAGGGATGTGAGGCAAGTAAGTTAAAAAATGTAATAGTTACAGAATGTTCTAATAACCCGGATTCACAACGTGGAGATGTTGAACAAGAAGGGAACCAGGTAGAGTTAATCAAAGCTGATTTGGAAAACATCAAGGATAAACCGTTTGTTGCCGGTTTTTGTTTATGGTGTTTTAATGACTATTCGACTTTAAGAAAGAAAAGATATATCCGTTATTCTGGTCTGGTTGATGCTTGGCGTATTCCTAAATTGTCTGCCAGATGGTTTGCAGAACAGTATGCGGAGAAACCGGAGGAATTTAAGCTGCTCTATCCTTTGATTGATGAAAATGAAAACCCGGCAAAAGCAATTGTTCTTCATTGTGAAAAAGTTCTGGAGAAAAACGATTATGAAAAACTGGCAATTATGCGAATAAAAATTGTTGATGCACAAAATTGCACAATATCCAATTGGAATGGACATGTTAATGTCAGTCTTTTCGGTGAAGGGTATGTGAATTCTTATACATCAACAAATGATGTTATGATTTATGGCGGAGAAGGACGAGCTTTTGTCTCTTTGTCTAAAAACAGTACTATAACGGTTTCAAAAAATAATTTGTCTGCCGTCTTAGACATTAAAATTGAAAATTAAAAGATTTTTAATCTTAGGACTGCATAATCGCCTGTCTGCCTATGCGTTGCACAGGCAGGCGACCAAAGCAAGTGAGGCTGGAGCCTGCGACAGCAATGAAACAAAGTGTAGTGAATAGTTATCGCAATATTTTTTTGTACTGCATGCTTCCAGATGGGCTATTCTCCAGCTAACAGATATTAATGTCTGGATCACTAAACGAAAAAGACTTAACCAGAAGACAAGGTTTTTTATAAAAAGAAAATAAACATCTTGACTTTTTTGTGGAAAAACGTTTTAATTCCCATTCTTCTTTAAGCCAGCATAGCTCAGTTGGTAGAGCAGCTGATTTGTAATCAGCAGGTCAACGGTTCGAGTCCGTTTGCTGGCTCCATTTCTTAATGGACTTTTTCTTTCTCTCTTAATAGAATCAATCATTTTGTGTTATTGTCTTGAAAATTATCATATAAAATGAAAGCATTGACCTTAAATTTCTGGTTGGGGTACAAGCATTCATTTCAATCAATAAAATCAATAATAAAAGTATCGTTTGATTACCTTTTAGGTGATAAACATGAAAAATATATTTTAAAGGCGGGGTCACCCCGGCTACTAAGTTCTGGACTTTAATTTATAATTTCAGAGTAATTTATTTTCGTAATAGCTGGGCTACAAAGCAGTTGCCGATTAATAGCTTAATGTTGGTTTGCAGCAT
>CAYTUX010000080.1:0-14049 GCA_964441455.1 uncultured Victivallales bacterium
CTACAACAAGCCTACAATTAGTGTATCACCCTCACGAATAGAGGCAATTCATGAAAAGGGGACACTTGGACTTCCACTAAGTCAAGAGTTCTGAAATTATGCTTTTATCACCCATTGGGTGATAAAGTTAGAAAATACTTTTTCATGACGATGAGGACATCGTCGCTTCCATTCCTACAAGACAATATTGATTTACAAATCGGGAGGGTTGGCGTCCCCACCGACCGAAAAGGGTATTCAACCAGAAAAATAGGGGTTTGTGAAGATTCTTTAAATCTTATGTTGATTGTTTTATATTTTTTTGTTATCATCTGATTACATAAATTAATGGAGAAAATCATGGGAAAAACAGAGTCAGAGGCAGATCGAAGGGTAAAGATTAAGTCTGATACATATAAACATTTCGGTTGTTTGACAGCAGGATTTTGGACTATTTTGTTTCTTATAGTGATAATTGCAGTTGCAGGTTATTTTTTAGTTGATACAAATGGAGTACACGAATTAGTTCGTTCAAAAGTTTCAGATGAGCTTAGTGTTTCAGATAAGTCTGTTCAGTTTGAATCACTGTCTATTGTTTTTCCATATAATATTCAGATCAAATCTTTAGATATAACATTTCCACTTGCAACAAACACTTTTATTACAGCAGGAGAGGTTAAATTATTGGGATTTATTGGATTTTGGAATGGTCTTGAAGTTGAGGATGGTTTTATGCGTATACCGGCAGAGCAAAAATTTGTTGATTTGCCTCCGATTTTCAAGGGGTTGGAGACATTGCCGGCAGGAACAATAGAGGATTTGTCACTTTATCTATTTAGAAATTTCAGAAACATCAAGTTAGATTTAATTGACTGTAAAATTATTTGGGAAGATTACGGTATAACTATTCGCGGGATTAACCTGATTTTTGATGAAGTAATTATACCAAGGGATTTAAATGTGAATTTTTGCAGTCTTCAGATTGCTGATTATTCAGCAGATGAAAAGGTTATATTGCGTGATGGGGAGTTTTTATGGATGATTTATGCTGACGACTCGTATGTTGAGATTATAAATTCAGCAAAATTAAAACAAGATTGTTTTTTAAGGATTGAAGAATGATTGACAAGAGAGTAATAGAGAAATATTTGAGGTCAGCCAAGGGAAAGACAATTCTTGTCGTAGGCGATTTGATGGTTGACAAATATATATCAGGTAAAGTCAGGCGTATTTCACCTGAGGCACCGGTACCGGTTTTAGAAGTAAGCGAAGAGTGGAGTTTGCCTGGTGGTGCAGCGAACGTAGCCTTGAATATTCAGCGTTTAGGTGCCAATGCGATTATAGCCGGCTATGTTGGGGAAGATAGTTCCGGCGAAGAATTAATTAATATGTTAAGTGCTGCAGATATTGATGTATCTGCAATTATTTGTTCAGCAGAAGTTTGTACGACTGTAAAAACACGAGTTTTGACGGCCTGTCAACAGATAGTCAGATTTGATAGAGAGAAGATTTTAGAAGAGCCTAATGGGGGTGAATGTATTTTACAGCAAAAGATATCGGAGCTTATTGATAATGTTGATGCGATAATTATTGAAGATTATTGCAAGGGTGCAATTACGGCATGCTTGATTCGTTATATTGTTGAGCTTGCTAAACAGAAAGGTATTCCAATTGGGTTGGATCCAAAAGATGATACAGATTTGGATTTTTCAGGCATTACAATTGCCAAGCCCAATTTAAAAGAGGCGTGTGCTGCCGTTGGAATTAGTGAACCCACATTAATCGGCAGTCTTGATGCTGATGTGATTTTAGAAGAGATAGGAGAAAAACTTTTAAAAAAGTGGCAGACTGAAGCGTTGTTAATATCGTTAGGATCTATTGGGCTGTACCTTTATCCGAGAGATGGTAAACCGCTTTTGATTCCTACAAATGCCAAAAAAGTTTTTGATGTATCGGGAGCGGGTGATACAGTTATTGCCACTTTTATGTCTGCATTGATTGGAGGGGCATGTTACGAAGAGTCTGCCCGTATTGCAAATTATGCTGCCGGTGTAGTGGTTGGGAAAATGGGTACAGCATCATGTTGTATTGAAGAAATTATTGAATTTTAAGGATTTTTTATGAGTAAAATTGCAGGGGTTATACCCGCTCGTTGGGCATCGACCAGATTGCCCGGTAAAAGTTTGGTTAATTTGTGTGGTCGTCCAATGATTTGTCATGTTGTTGAGCGGGTCAAAAAGTCAGTCAAGCTTGATTGTGTTATTGTGGCGACAGATGATCAGCGAATTATTGATGCAATTGATATTGATGGTGTTACATGCGTGATGACAGCATCGGAACATCCATCCGGAACCGATAGAGTTGCAGAAGCTGTATCCAAGCTTGCCGATATTGATATTGTCATTAACATTCAAGGTGATGAACCGCTTATTAATCCGGATCTTATTGACATACTTGCCGAAGAGATGTCAAATGATTCTTCATGGGATATGGCTACAGCGGTTACACCAATAAAAAGCATTGATGAATTAAACAATCCCTCCGTTGTGAAAGCAGTCTTTGGAGCTGACTCTCAGGCACTTTATTTTTCCAGAGCACCAATACCCTTTAATAGAGATTTTGTTGATTTTGAAGAATTTGATGCCTGGCGGCATTTAGGTATTTATGCTTATACAAGAGATTTTTTAGAAAAACTAGTTAAAACACCTCCTTGTATGCTGGAGAAGATTGAAAAGTTAGAGCAGTTAAGAGCGTTGCATATCGGCTGCAGGATGTTAGTTATTCAGACAGAGGATGACGGGGTAGGGGTTGATACACCTGAGGATGTAGCTGCGGTTGAAAGTTTAATGAAAAAGGAAAAAAGATGAAAATTGTAAGAGTAAGGAATGTTGCTTTCGGCAGGAAACATACACTACCGCTGGTTGCCGGTCCATGTGTTGCAGAAAGTAGAGACATATGTATGGCGATTGCAGAAAGGCTGGTGAAGATTTCAAAGAAGTTGGATATTCCTCTTGTTTTTAAAGCATCTTATGACAAAGCCAATCGTTCTTCGATTGCATCTTACAGGGGTCCCGGGCTTAAAAAAGGTTTAGAAATTCTGGAAGAAATCAGAGAAAAGTTTGACATACCCATTTTAACAGATGTTCATAGTCCGGAGGAGGCAAAAATTGTCGGGAGAGTTGTTGATATTCTGCAGATTCCTGCGTTTTTGTGTCGTCAGACTGATTTAATAGTAGCCGCAGGAGAAACAGGCAGAATTGTTAATGTGAAAAAAGCTCAGTTTATGTCGCCCTACGATATGCTTAATATAGTTACAAAGTTAGAGACAACAGGTAACACAAAAATTCTTTTAACAGAACGGGGAACGGCATTTGGTTATAATAATCTTGTATCAGATATGCGTAGCATTCCACAGATGCAGGAGTTCAACTATCCTGTGATTTTTGATGCGACACACAGTGTTCAGAAACCCGGGGGTGGAGGAACTTGTTCATCAGGTGATGGTTATCTGGCTCCATATCTTGCAAAAGCCGCTGTCGCTGTCGGTGCAAATGGTCTGTTTGTGGAAACTCATACAGATGTAACAAAGGCTTTATCGGACAAAGATAATATGATACCGCTTGATCAACTGGAAAAATTAATGAGACAACTTCAGCAAATTAATGCAATTGTGTAGAATATGTATATTAATTCATTTAAAATCTTTATATTGTTGTTTGCAGTTTTTGCAATCAGTATTGCAGTTGCCCAATTAACAGGTCGATTACCGGTTAAAGGAGTCAGGTTTCCTGTTGAGCACTATGCTGACGGAACAGTAAAAATGGAATTATATGCAGATCAGGCATTTATTGATGCAGACAATCAGAATGTGGATGCAACAGGGATAAAGGTATTGATGTTTAATGAAAATAGTCAGGAAAATGGTCTTATTCTTGCTACAAACTGTTTTTACAGTAAAGCTACTAATCTTTTAACTTCAGCAGATGCTATTTTTTTTAAGAAACAGTCGACAACTGTAACCGGAATTGGATATGAACTCAATATAAAATCTAATAAGTTTAAGATTTTAAATGATGCAAAGATGGTTATTAACGATGTTGAAGAGATTAAATCAGACAAACTTCCAATTAACTTGAGAAAATAAATTATGAGAAAATATATAAAAAAACTTATTTCTATTTCGTTTATACTAAGTATATTTGTTTTAGATGGGATTTGTTCAACAAATGTTGTTCAGAAGTCAACAAATGTTGTTGAGAAGTCAACAAATATTGTTGATGTTGCTACGAATTCTGTTTCAAATGCGGATCAGTTTTTGAGTTTAGAAGAGAGAGAAAGGTTACTTAGTCAATACGATCCTGATGTTACAAACACAGTTGTTACGGCTGATTATATGGAATATGAGTATAATAAGATGAATGCAGAACTGAAAGGCAATGTAAAGATCAAAGATTCCAGAGTTTATATGGAATCAGATCTTTTGAGAATCTTTTTTTACAGCAACAACAGCATAAAGTCAATTAGTGCAATTGGGAATGTAAAAGTTGTTCAGGACAACAAGATTTCAATGTCTGACAAGGCACTGTATTTTGGAAGTGAAGGCAAGATTTTAATGTTGGGAAATGCTGTATTATTACGAGATGAAGAATATATGAAGGGTATAAGGATTACATTTTTCATAGACAATCAGCGTGTAATATGTGAGCCTGGCATGTTAGTGTTCCGCCCCGGGAAATATCAAAAAGAAGAGACCTCCATAATTTCCACAAATGAAGCGGCATTTTTTGATGAATTTAAAAATAAATAATAACAAATTGGATACTACATGTTGTTAAAAGCAGAAAAACTGGTAAAGACTTATAACAAGAAAAATGTTGTTAACGGGATAACAATTGAAGTTAATAAAGGAGAAATAGTAGGACTTTTAGGTCCCAACGGAGCCGGAAAGACAACAACATTTTATATGATTTTAGGATTGGTAAAACCTAATGAAGGACAGATCTTTTTTAATGGTAAAAACATAACTAATGAGCCTGTTTATAAGCGAGCTAGAGCTGGTTTAGGATATTTGGCACAGGAACCTTCGATTTTCAGAAAACTGACAGTTGAAGAGAATGTTATGGCAATATTAGAAACATTGGACTTAACCCAAGCACAAAGAAAGGAGCGTTTAACAAAGTTATTGGATGACTTGAAGATAACCAAGTTAGCCAAGCAGAAGGCATTCACACTTAGTGGAGGAGAAAGACGTCGTTTAGAAATTACAAGAGCTTTAGTTAATGAGCCTGAGTTAATTTTATTGGATGAACCTTTCAGCGGAGTTGATCCTCTAGCTGTCAGCGATATACAAGAGATTATCAAAGACTTAAGGAAATCGGGGCTAAGTATTTTAATTACCGACCATAGTGTTAGAGAAACTTTATCAATAGTTGATAGGGCATATCTTCAATTTGACGGGGAAATACTTACACACGGAGAGAGCTCTTTTCTAATTAATGACGAGAAAAGTAGAAAATTCTATTTAGGTGACAACTTTTCCATGTAGTTACTGTTAGGACATTACATTGGGTAATGTATAGTAGGGTATATTGTTTGAAAATATGATAGATAATATTTTAATATATTAAACATTATACCTTTGTCAGGTTGCAGCCTTTATTGGCTGCAGTAATTGGTATCAAGAATATACAAAATTCAAACAGGAGTAATACAATGAATATTGAAATTACCGTCAGACATGACCAACACCAACAAGACTTTGATGATTACATTAAGTCTAAACTAGAGCATCTTGAAGAACGTTTTCCGTATTTGATTAGTGCACACGTAATTTTAGAAGAAGAGAAGAAGCATTTTAACACTAAGATTGTTATGCAGGGAGGACGACAGTTAGGAGTGATAGAGGCACATGAGACACATGAAGATAAAAGGGCATCTTTTGACTTGTCATATCATAAACTTGAGAAACAAGTTATTGATCAAAAAGAAAAGCTTGTTGAGCATCATTAATTAATAATTTTTGAAATAACAAAATAGGCTTGCATATTGTTTATGCAAGCCTTATTTTAGTAAAAAGCGTTAAAAGTGAAGAGATAAGAAAATCCGTTTGATTTGACTGATCAGTTATTATCTTTTATTTTTGCACTTTTTAAAGGGGTATTATATGAATGCGACATTAGTTGTACTTGCAGCCGGGATGGGCAGTCGTTATGGTGGTTTAAAGCAGATGGATGCAGTTGGCACATCAGGAGAATTTATTATTGATTATTCAATTTATGATGCAAAAGCAGCTGGTTTTACTAAAGTTGTTTTTATTATAAGAGAAGAGCTTTTACGAGACTTTAAAGATACAATTGGTTTACGGATTAAAGATCACATAGATGTTGGATATGTTTTTCAGAAACTAGAAGATTTGCCGGACGGTTTTGAATTGCCTAAAGAGCGAACAAAGCCCTGGGGCACAGGTCAGGCTGTTTTAGCCTGTGCAGATAAAGTAAAAGAGCCATTTGCCGTAATAAATGCAGATGATTTTTATGGAAGAGAGACATTTGAAGTTATGTTTGAGTTTTTGAAATCAAATAAAGGGAATGCTCGTGCAACCGCAATGGCAGGTTTTCTTTTAAAAAACACACTTTCTGATTATGGTACAGTTTCTCGAGGAATCTGTTCTTCCAATGAGCAAAATGACTTGATGACAGTAACTGAAGTGACAGCCATATCAAAAGAAAATGGTACTATTGTTGCTGATGGAAACAAGTATTCAGGAGAGGAACATGTATCAATGAATTTCTGGGGATTCAATCCTGAAATATTTCCTGAGTTTGCGAGTCACTTTGAGGACTTTTTAAAAACAGGCATTAAAGAGACAAAATCAGAGTTTTATATTCCCACAGTTGTGAATAGTTTAATTGAAGAGAACAAGATATTTTGTAAGATTTTAGATACCCCCTGTCAGTGGTTTGGAGTTACTTATCCTGAAGACCGCCCTTTTGTAGTAGGAAAGATAGAACAGATGATTAAAGAGGGAATATATCCGAAAAGTTTATGGGGGTGATGATTTTTTTCTTGCAGAGGACTAAATGACCAAGGATTAAGTGACCAAAATATTTTGGCATTTGCTTTCCATGATTGGGAGTTGTTTGTTGTTGGACGTGAGTTTTGTATTTCTTTAAATCCCAAGGCGATTGTTAATCTTCAAGTGTGTCTCAGATTTCAGGAGCAACTGCTTGATCTTTTAGTCTTTGGTCATTAAGTCAATTGGTCCTCATTGATTAACTACTTACTGTTTATGAATATTAATGAAATAAAATTTATTGCAATAGATTTTGAGACTACAGGTCATGTAAAAGGTTACAAATCTGAACCGTGGCAAATCGGCAGCGTTTTTGTGAGGAATTGCAGAATTGATCCATCTACTCAGTTTGAATCATTGATACGTGTAGGTAGTCGTCCTTTCAGTGTTTATGCACCTGGGCGATATGAGGAATTGCGAGAAGAAATTATTCTTGCTCCCGACATGAAGGAGTTATGGAGTGATATAAAGAGTATTTTTAATTTTGCAGATATAGCAGTTGCACATAACACACCAACTGAAAAGCAGATATTAGGTAACTATTATCCTTTTTTAAAAAAAACAGACTGGGTTGATACATTAAAGTTAGCTCGCATGATTTATCCAAATGCCACAGATTTTAGTTTATCTGAGTTGCTTCGAGGTTTGGATCTATATGATAATGTTTATGAGATATGTCCCGGAAGGGAGGAACATGATGCTCTATTTGATGCTGTTGGATGTGCTGTTTTGCTGCAACATTTTTTGGCATTACCCGGGTGGAAGAATATTTCTGTTGAACGATTACTGAAATTAGGGTAAAGTATGAACATATTATTTTTAAAGAATAGAAATAGGGGTTAATAGAATGAAAAGAAAAGATATAGAAGTTATTGGTTCGAACAAGGGCTTTACATTAATAGAGGTTATGCTTGTTGTTGTTATACTTGGCATTCTTGCGGGTGTTGTTATGGTGAATGTCAGAGGACAGGGAGATCAGGCAAGGAGAAATGCGACTCGTGCAAGTATTGGTGCGATTGGTACGGCTGTGAATCTTTATGAAACATCCACAAGTCGTCTGCCGACAAGTTTAGATGAATTATGTGTAGGTGTTGACGGAATGCCTCCATTGTTAAAGAAAGAGCAGCTTAATGATTCCTGGGGAACACCTTTCAGTTATTCTAAAAAGGGTGAGTACGAATATGAAATTCGTTCTGCAGGAAAAGATATGACACTGAATACAGACGATGATATAACCAATTAAAAATTGAGAATAAATGTTGTTAAAGATTACAAAAAAACCGCATTTTTTAATGCGGTTTTTTAATGTCTAACAAATCGATTAGATCTTCAATAAGATTTTCCAATATGCAAAAGCAGAAATTACTACGTAACAAGTATTATGAGTTTATTTATATAGTTCAAACTCAACGCGTCTGTTTTCAGCCCAGGCATTGCTATGATGAGCAGGATTCAGAGGATCATCTTCGCCCATACTTCTTGTTTGAATACGACTAGGATTGATACCGGCATTAACCATGTATGCTCTAACGGCCTGTGCTCTGTTTTCACCAAGAGCCAGATTATAGTCTCTTGTACCTCTTTCATCACAGTGACCTTCGCAGATAACCACAGTGGCTCTATTTGCTGCAAGATAATTAATTACAGCTTCAACATCTGCAATTTCACTTGAGGGAATAATAAAACTGTCGTATGGGAATTTCACGTCATCAAACATTACATCTGTGATAAGAATTCCGTTTTCGAATCTAGCAGCCATTGCAATATCTGACTCATCGTAGTTCAAGTTATCGGCAAAGTCAGCACCCGGGTTTCTTCTGCAACCTGTGATCGCAATAAGTGTTGACAAAATAGTGATTGTAAAAATAGATTTTTTGTTCATTTGAGCTCCATTATTAAAGGTTTTTAAAATACTAGTGTGTATCATTGCGAAAAATTACTTTTTAATCAAGCATATAATCAAAAAAAATTATTATTTTCGCAGAGATTTTAGTTCTGCTTTATTTAATATGAAAGAGATAATTGCGTAAACAGAGATTCCGATTGTAATGATTATGAGCAGAGATATGATATCAGAGGCTTTTTGATTTAAAAAGATTGATGATATTCTATTAATCACGCAAGACTCTGTAAGTTTTATTGCAATAATCATAAATAGTGCTGCGATCATTGATTTCATTAGGACGGTAAAGATTGATTTCCATTGAGGATTTCCATATCTTTTATGAATCAGATATGCAAGGATGGCACAGTTTATTGTGCTTGAAATTACAGTTGAGCATGCAAGTCCGGCATGTTTGTATCCTATCGGCCATGTCATAATAAATATAATATTTAGAACAAGATTAATTGTTACACATAGAATTGCAACTTTCATTGGAGTTTTTGTGTCTTTGTAGGCATAGAAAAATGGAGCAAGAATTTTATACCATCCGAATACAATTAGTCCCGGAGCGTAAAAAAGTAGGGCTCTATATGTCTGAGTAAGAGATTCGTTGTCAAATTCACCATTACCCCATTGAAACAGTGTTTTTACAATTATTGGAGCGAGAACAGTTAGCCCAACTGCTGCACCCGGTATGACAAGAAATAGTATTCGACTTGATTTGTTTAGTGTTCTAAGAATTTTTTCATTTGAGAGGTCAATTGACTGTCGTGAGTATACCGGCAGCAAGATGGTTCCCATTGCAGTAGCAATTATACCTAGGGGCATATATACCAGAAGTTCTGCGTACGATAGGGCAGCCGGAGCCCAGGGACCGACATATGTGGCAAGAACTCCATCAAGAACAACGTTAAGCTGTACAACACCCATTCCAATTGCAGCGGGAACAGTCAGTCTGATTATTTTTTGAACCTGTTTGTTTTTCAGGTCAAAACGGACAGATATTCTATACCCCTTTTTATACAGAACAGGAAGTTGAATTGCCATTTGTGCAACACCACCAATCAGTACAGCAATTGCAACAATATACATCTGAGTGATTTTATTATCAGAAAAATTTGGGCAGACAAATATTAGAGCACCAATCCATACAATATTTAAGAGTATGTGAGCAAATGCAGGAAAAAAGAAGTGATAGAGGCTGTTAAGTATTGCCATAAATAGAGCAGCAATGCATATAAAAAGCATGTAAGGAAACATGATAAGCAGCAGTTTTAGAGTGAGTTGCCATACTTCTGGTAGAGAGTTATTGTCTTTTAAAGCAAGACAAACCAATATAACGATTACGACAATTAGCGACAAAAATATTGTCAGAAGTGTAAAAATAGCAGAAGCAAGTTTCCAGGCAGATGTTTTATCCTTTGAATACTCTTCAGAGAAAACCGGTATGAAAGCAGCGGAAAGGGCACCTTCCCCAAAGAGTCTTCTGAAAAGATTTGGAATTCTAAAGGCCAGAACAAAAGCGGAACTTAATGCGGAAGTTCCAAACAGATGAGCCATTAGTATATTTCTAAGCAATCCAAACAATCTGCTTGTACCGGTACAAACTCCTACTATAAGGCTGGATTTTATCAATCTATTTGTCTTCATGTTGCAATATTAATTTTGCTTTTTTAGTAACGGTTTCCGGTTTAATTGATTTCAGACATTTAGTTGCTTCTTCTGATATTCTAGGAATATCTCTACTATGAGTAAAATCATCATTTGTTATAAACGTACTATTTGAACCAACCGGTCCTGTTTTGTATGGATCTGTTATTCCAAAGATGCCAATAACTTTTGTTCCGCATGCAGTTGCAAGATGCATGCCTCCGTTATCATTGGCAATTGTAAGAACAGACAAAGCCAAAAGAGCTGTCAGTTGAGCAAAATTTGTTTTACCGGCCAGATTTATTGATTCTGAAATGTTTTTGTGAACTTCTTCGCATATTTCAAATTCAGAGTCTGTTCCCAATACAATTACTTTATCAACAAATTTTTCTTGGATAAGATTCTGAGCAACCATTATAAAGTATTCAGTTGGCCACATTTTAGATGGACCGTATGCCGCCCCGGGAA
The DNA here is from genome assembly GCA_964441455.1 of uncultured Victivallales bacterium. GTDB lineage: Bacteria > Verrucomicrobiota > Kiritimatiellia > JAQICX01 > JAQICX01 > JAQICX01. Next base: position 11,055 of record CAYTUX010000080.1, read on the forward strand.
GTATGGCTAGAATTTTTTTTTCTGGCAGAGTCTCTTTTACTTCTGATGTCAGAATTTCAATGCCTGTTTTTTTGTTTACTTTAATATTCGGCATTGGCAGTTCATTGTAATTAGAATTACCGAATATCTCCATATATTCCAAAGACTGATGACCATTTATCGCCAGAGTCGAAAGCTTCACTTTGTCGTTAATAAGGGGAGCACGTAGTTGTCCAGAAACAGCTGTTCTTTTTGGAATTTGGGCAAGAAATGGGATCAAGGCAGATCTAAAAGAGTTTGGGAGAACAAACACCTGATCATACTTGTTTTTCAGCTGCTTTGCAATCTGCCATGTTGTTTTTTCGTTGTATGAGATGACATTGTCAATGGCTTCATGCATTGACCATATGCCTTTAAGTTTTTCTTTGACTAAAATATCAATGCCTGCATTCGGATTTTCTAATTTAAAAATCTGAATTGCAGGCATTGTCATAATACAATCACCAAGCCAGTTAACAGAGCATATTAGAACTTTCATGCTAACCCTTAGTAATATTTTTAAGCAGCTTTTTCAATAATGAAAGCAGCCAGCTCATCAACAGTCTTTATATCAACAATCTCTTCGCCTTCTATTTCAATATCGAACTCCTGTTGTATATCATACATTAAGTCAAGAATTGATAGCGAATCAAAACCCAAACTGTCAATAGTTGAGTCAGCACTAACTGAATCCCAATCAACATCTTCCTGTGATACACTTTTCATAACATCTGCCAACCTTGCAATAACTTCTTCTTTTGTCATTTTAAAAACCTTATTATATTTTTTAGAACAGTAAGTAACGTAAGCCTGCTGAAAGAGATACATTATAGTTATCACCATTGCCCAAACCTGTCGGCCAGTCATTGTCAGGTCCTGCTTCTCTTTCAAAATCGTATATATCTTTTGAGGCAATATTAAAATCAACCTGTGCAAATATTGACAAACTTTCTGTCAAGAAGAATTTGGTGCCAACGCCCGGAGCAATGTTGAAAACCATATCAGCTTCAGAGTCTTGTCCGTCAAGAAGAGACATAGACAGAGCTAGATATGGACGAAAACGTTCAGAAACAAAGAAGCTATACTCACTGTATGCACCAATTTCCCAAACTCCATTTGGTCCGAAATAGCTGTCCCATTTCTTTTTTGAATATGAGAAAAATCCACCAAACAGAAGTTCCTTTTTATAGTTGTATCCCAAACCAAATTCAACAGGTATAGATTCCATATCTGTTGTATTTAGCAAGTCAGCACCTGTTGAAAGCTTTACTTCATAAACAGCTTTTGGAAGAGGTTTAGCAATCAATGTAAGGCCTGAAATTATTATGCATGATGCAATTAGTAATTTTTTCATTTTAAGTAATTTCCTTATTTTTATTAGAATTTTAGTTCAATTGTCGGTACTATCCCAATTTTTTGTAAAATGGTCAAGTCAAAACTATGAAATGAGAGAGAATAGTTATTAGTAAATGTGTTAAAGGTGAAAAAAAAGTTTTTTACCTTTGAGTATATAAGAGATTTAAAAGTTTTTTTCAGTTTGAAAAATCATATAAAACTGGATATAGATAGGAATGATTGGATTTATATGTTTTGTTATCGTTCAGCTGTTGATTTTCTTTTTTTCTCTGAGATTACAAGTTTTCTGAATTATTTCATTAAAATGTTCTCTACCTTTTAAAATTTCAATTTCAACACGAAGAAAGTATATGGCTATATTGCAATGTTCCATGTGGTCACACCTGACAGCATCTTTTTCAGTCGTAATAATTGCTTCACATTTATTTTCCTGTGCAATATTTATAATATTTGTTATTTCCTTTTGAGTGTATCTATGGTGATCTGTAAATCTTTTTTTTGCCATTAGTATTGCACCAAAACTTTCCAAAGATTTTTCAAATCCTTTTGGAGAAGCAATACCAGACATTGCTATGACATGCTTGCCCTTTAAGAAGTCAAGAGATTTTATCTCTTTTGTGTATATGTTTTCTAAGAATTTTGGTGTGTGACGACACTCAATAATTTTAGCATTTTTGTTATATTCTCGAATTTGTTCAGTAAGAATATCATTATTTCCGGTTGATTTTGTTAAAAATATGTAATCAGCTCTTTTTATGTTTGAGAATGGTTCGCGTAGTATTCCTCTTGGTAGCATGTATCCGTTACCATAGGGATTAGTTGTGTCAACGAGTACAATCTCAGTGCTGTGCTGCAAAGCAAGGTGTTGAAAACCATCATCAAGAATCAATGTGTCGCAGTTGAATTCCTTGATTGCGAGTTTTTTGCTTTTAACTCTGTCTTTATCAACAAGAACTGCAACATCTTTCAGGTTGGTTGCAAGCATAAATGGTTCGTCACCGCTTTGTGTATAATCCAAATAAACTTGATTTCCATCTGAAACAATTCTTGGAGGAGTCTTTTTTTCCTGAAGTGTGATTTTGTTTATAATCTTCTTTGCGAGACTTGGTTCTTCTTTTTTGTAACCACGACTAAGAATTGCAATCTTTCTGTTTTTGCTTGCAAGTTTTTTTGCAATCAGCTCTACAACAGGAGTTTTGCCTGTTCCTCCTACAGTAAGGTTGCCAATGCTTATTACCTGACAACCCGGAAAATCAGCTCTGAGAATTCTTTGATCATATAAATAATGACGAAAAAGGATTATTCCTTTAAAACAGTGGGACATGCCACGAAACACAGTGAGAAGTACTCTCGTACCGAAGTCCACATGAAGATCCTCGTCTCTGTGATAAATAAGATGTTCTATATATTTTCCAAATTTCTCTTTTTTTTGAGCCATGTCTTTCCTTTTTTTATATGAGACGTGGAATTGTATATTTATTGGTTTTCTTTTGCAAGAATTTAATTTAGTAGAAGTTAGATACCGATCTTCCTCATAAAAAAAGACACCGAAACAGTATTTATATTAAGAACATAACTTTATGGTTGCCTCATAATGTATGACACCTAAAATATAGGAATG
>CAYTUX010000081.1:0-5013 GCA_964441455.1 uncultured Victivallales bacterium
CAGCTATTAACTTTACATTGGAGTTTTATATAGGATTGTTTTTCTGATCTGTTAGTAGCTGGGCCGCCGACCGAAAACAAAAATCAACCAGAAAAACAGGGATTTTAATATTGAAATGCAAATTGATATTGACTTTTAGCCCCCTTTATGTTTTCATTCTGAAAATTTTAAATAAAACATAAAAGGGGATTTGGATGAATAATAAAGATAAACATGTTGCAAATAATAATGATCTGGCTGTAATAAAAAAAATAGCACAAGAAAACGGTAAAAAAGTTATTGGATTGGGTGTTTTATTAGCAATTGTAGTATTTGGATATATTTACATAACACAAACTGGCAAAAAGAAAAATGCAGAAGCATCCGAACTTCTTTCAGTTGCAACTAATGTTCAGGACTTAGAAACTCTTGTGAATGACTATGCATCAACAGATGCAGCCCCAATGGCAGATTTTGCACTGGCAAAAGCCTACTATGACTCCGGACGGTTTGATGAAGCTATTGCAGTTTATAAAGCATTCCCCAAAAAATTCCCTGAGGCAGATATGAAAAAAGCAGCAGCTGTCGGAATCCTTTTTTCTGAAGAAGGTAAGGGCAATTACGAGGTTGCACTAGCCGGATTTGACAAGTTTATCTCAGAAAATCCAGACAACTATCTTGTGGAACAGGTGATTTTCGCAAAAGCAAGATGTTTAAAAGAACTTGGACAGATCCAGGAAGCTAAAGTTGTTTATGAAAATTTTATTAGTGCAAATCCTGACAGTCCGTGGGTGGATAATGCGGAAATGTTGTTGGAACAGCTTTAATAAATTTAGAAATGGTTAAATTATAGATGGGGGTAGAACATGAAATATAAGTGGTTAATGATTGTTGTAGTTATTGGTTTTATTGCTTTAAGTCTAATCTTTACAGGTGGTAACATTAGTATTAAAATATTTAATTTTGAGTGGAAAATGCTTGCCCCTCTTGCAATGCTGATATATACAGGACTTGGATTCCTGCTGGCATTTCTTACAAGATGATTGAAAACATTGTCAAAAGAAAATTTGTTTTAATGAATTATCCTATTTACGGCATTTGAAATTAAGAAAAAACGGATAAGTGTTTGTAAATAAGGGAGTTATTTCGATTATTAGCTTCACCAAATGGGTGAAGAATTTTCTGAATTTCAAACCGCAAGGGGTTGCCAGTTTTACCGCATTTGTGGCGTTGCACGGCTTCCTGCATAGGTACTATAGTTGAAAACCGTGTGCCTAGCATCTACGGCAAAATGGTAACTGCTGTTTTTAGGATTATCAGTTAATGGACTGTATGGACATTATGTACACTGCCTATCATCAGTCCGATTCGACAGATCTGTCGGATAGGATTGATTAAAAAAAAATTATTACGTGTCACGTACTTACGCAGTACTATTTTTTACCAATCGATGCTTGCGTATGCACCAAATGTTCTTGGTGCACCAATTGTTGCAGTTGGTGTATCTTTTCCCAGCGACAGGTAATATTCCTCATCCAATGCATTTTTGCAATAAGCAAAGATACCAAAGTCTTTGAAGTTCCATCCTGCTTTAAGGTTAACCAGAGTGTAGTCACCTAACCCACTATATTTATGCAAGTCATGATATGATGCGGATGCATTAAGAAACAGTCCGAGATCTTTGCCGTATGTTGCAGCAAGTGCTGCATTAAATTCTGAGCCTTCAGAAAAATTACTTGTATTCCATGTGGTTGCATCTTTGTCATCAATATTGACATAAGAGAAGCCAATTCCGGCATATATATTGAAGCCTTCAATTATTTGCGGATAGTATATTGAAGATATTTCTGTGCCATACAGCTGTGCGTTTTCTGCATTTTCTGTCATATATACTTCCTGTTGTGACAGATCGTAGTAACCTGTGCCAACTCTTACCTGCCGATCTTTCCAATCCATAAGGAACAGGTTTGCATTAAGAAGAAGCTGTTTATCCAAGTGCATTGTTCTTATTGCAAGTTCGTAGTTCCAACTGTACTCCGGATCATAAGCTTCAGGTTTAACATCTTTGCTGCCGATTGGTACAGAGAGCCCGCCACTTCTGAAATTTCTTTGAACGGTTAAAGCAGCAGATGCTGACTCTGAAAAATCAAATACAATGCCGATTTTTGGCAGTAGTGTAAGGAAGTCATCTGAATATTCATTCTGAGCACTAAGATAACTGAGGAAGGGTACCTGTTCAGAGAAATAAGTTTGGGATACATCTTCTTTTACATATTCATAATCAAGTCTTAGACCGGCAACAAAAGTTAGAGGTTCGGTTATCTTATATTCATATTCACCGTAGATTGCACTGTTTATATTTTTGTAGTCCCCGACAAACTGCATGTCATAGTGAGCAAAAATTGCTTTTTCATAGCAGTCTTTGAAATCATAATCCGAGTCATGTGTTGAGTAGCCCCCATAAAGAGCTAGCAATAACTTGTAATTATCGTTATCAGTCAGAAATCTCAGTTCTGATGAAGCAGCTTTATCATTCATTATGGTTATTCCCTTTCCTTCATATGCCTGATATGGGGCATCTATATCAAAATAGTTGAAATTGTTATTCCAAAACAGTTGATATTCGTCGGGTTGCCATGCAAAATTTATACCTGTATTGATGCCGTTTAGGTCTCCATCATCTCTCTCAATACCTTCCGGTGTAATTCGTTCAAAAGCATTGGTTCTGCTGTTATCAACGCTGCTTCCCTGCAAATTTGCTTTTTGAATATTACCTTCAAGATTAAACATTGTTGTAAACTCTTCAAGTTCTTTTGGAGCGAACAGAAGTTTTCCTCTCATCATAAGCAGGCTGGAAAAGTCCACGTCTTCTGCTCCTGTATAGCTGGTGTTGAATCCATCAGTATGCTGATAGTCAACAGCAAATCTATATGCAAACGAATTATTAACAGGACCACCTTGTGCTGCTGCAGCACGATAAGAGTTATATTTTTTTATATTCAGTTCTGCAGCACCTGTGTTATAGAATGTAGGATTTTTTGTGTTAATGAAGACTGCACCTGCAAAGCTTTTACCTCCATACAGGGTTGATGACGGACCAAAGAAAAATTCAACACTATCGATATCCCATAAATCAAATGTTCCGAAATTGAGCTGATTATTTTGTATTATGGAACCATCTTTATATATTGTAATGACAGGAGACTTATCATATGTTCCAAAAAAACTGTTAGCTTCCATAGAAGATATACCTCTCATTGAAAATCCAAATTCGCCTGATTCATTAATATTAGGTATATATTCAAGTAATTCAGATAAATCTTGTATATTCGGCAGTTTATTAAGTTCCAGGGCATCTACGATGATAATACTTTCATAGTTGTTTTGTAAGTAGGATATACCTTTTTTATCAGATGTCACAGTTAAATCAGGCAGTTGGTATATTGTGTTTGTATTTACATTGATTGAGCCGAGAGTTTGTATAACTATCAGCATACTTATTGCACATAGAGTTTTTTTTAACATTGATATTTTTTTCACATTATTCTTTCTTTATTAGATTTTATTCTTTAAATATTCAAATAAACTGTTTATAATAATACGTTTTAATGCAAAAGAATATTAGAAAATAGTTTGAAAATAGTTAAAAACATCATAGGAGATAATATGAGTTATTACGAAACTATAAGAAAACGTTATGAGAATTTGGGTGTAGATGTTGATGCAGCAATTGAAAAAGCAATTGAAATTCCAATTAGTATGCATTGCTGGCAGGCAGATGATGTGGTTGGATTTGAAACCAAACCGGCGGGGCTTGACGGTGGCGGCATCATGGCAACAGGAAATCATCCCGGTAGAGCAAGGACAGGTGATGAAGCCCGTGCGGACTATGAAAAAGCAATGGAATACATTCCCGGTACTTTGCGACTTAATCTTCATGCTTCATATGCGGAAACAGGAGGTGAAATTGTTGATAGAGACCAGCTGGAACCAAAACATTTTGAAACATGGATGAAGTGGAGTGAAGAGAAAAATATTTCAATTGACTTTAATCCTACAAACTTTAGCCATCCGCTTGCAGAAGATGGATTTACTGCATCAAACAGATCCAAGGAAATTCGAGACTTCTGGATAAGGCATATTATTGCTTCAAGGAAGATTGCACAAGCCTTTGCAGAGAATCAAGGCAATCCCTGTGTAGTTAATCATTGGTTTCCTGATGGTTCAAAAGATATGCCTGCTGACCGTTGGATTTACAGAAAGAACTTAATGGATTCATTAGACAAAGCAATTGTTAACGAAACCACAGTTGATAAAAATTTGTGCAAAGACTTTGTTGAAAGCAAGGTTTTTGGAATTGGCAGTGAAGAGTACGTGGTTGGTTCCGGAGATTTTTACAGTTTTTATGCAGTCAGTCGTGGCATTGGCATGTGCATGGATATGGGACATTATCATCCAACAGAGACTGTTAATGATAAGATTTCAAGCAATCTTATTTTCAGCAAAGAGCTTTTATTGCATTTAAGCCGTCCAATTCGCTGGGACAGTGATCATGTTGCCATTCTTAATGATGACTTACAGAATGTATTTTTGGAAATAGCACGTGGAGATGCTTGGGACAGGGTACATCTTGCAACAGATTTCTTTGATGCTTCAATCAACAGAGTTGCTGCATATATCATTGGTGTACGTGCTGTAAGAAAGGCAATACTTTTCGCACTTCTTGATCCTTCAACCAAACTGAAGGATTATGAAAATAGAGGTCAGAATGGCTTTAGACTAGCTCTTATGGAAGAGATGAAGACGGTTGGATTTTCTGTTGTCTGGGAAAAACTTTGTGAAAAAGCCGGTGTTGTTGTCGGCACTGAGTGGATTGATGAGATAGAACAATATGAAAATGATATTCTGTTAAAAAGAAATTAATATATGAACATAAGTAACTTCTCAAAAACTTTTCACCCACGGATGACCTATGGCAACTGAGCCACAACCAAGAGAATATTATCCGCAGATTCACCCAGATTGAAGAAAAAT
>CAYTUX010000082.1:0-10662 GCA_964441455.1 uncultured Victivallales bacterium
TAGTCCCGCACTGCGGGAGGAGGTGTCCGAGACACGACAAAGGAAGTGAGGCTGGAGCCTGCGATCCCGCATGGCGGGAAAACGTAGTGTAATGTCCTACCGAGGACGGAGGGGTTCTTCCTCCCAAGTAAACCTTGCATATAAGTGTTAAATTGCAAGTTTATCGAGCTACTAAGACTTAGTAGCTGGATGACTAAAATTAAAAAGAAACTGTACGGATAAGACAGCTAGCTTTGCTAGTCCCGCAAGACGGAATCTGTATCCCATTGATTTATAAAGAATTGGGTGACAGAACCTTTTTGAAAAATAGGAAAATATAATGAAAAAACATATAATTACAAAAACAATTTTCTTGATACTATTAATAATTTCAATAGCTCTTTGGTTCGTGAATATCGAATTTGCCGTCAGATTATTTCATCCCGACTTTTCAATAATTCTCAAATATATTCCTGCAGATATTTTTAACATTCTAGAGGTGATCTCTTCAGACTTCAGTACGGTAACAACATTAATTCCTGTCTTAATATGCCTTTTCCCTATTGTGTCTCTAAGCAGACTTGAAAAAAAATATAATGCAGAAATAACAGAAACATTCCCCTACCCTGAAAATTTCCCGTTCTTTCTAGTTATGCTTGGACTTGCAGGCACTCTTTATGGTCTTCTCATTGGACTTGACTCAAGCGGGCTATCCGCTCTTGACTCGGAGACTAGTGGAGCTCCTGAAATACGAGACACTATTGATAGGTTACTTGATGGTACAGCAACTGCCCTTTTAAGTTCTCTGGTTGGTATCGTTGGTGCATTTATTGTTGTAAAACCCATACCAATAATTTTTCAGGCATTTCTTCATATAGAAGGGAATGAAGAGAATGATATTGAAAAAGTAATTGAAAACCTTACTAATCAGTTTGTAAACCTTAACAAGGTTGTAGAAAAATTTTCAGAAACAATAGAAAAATATAATGATACTAATATTCCACAGAACGTACAAAATATTGAAAAAGCTTTCTTCAAGTTGCTGGAGCAGCAAAGTATCAATACTGAGTTCTTGCAGCATATTCATAAACAGCAGGAATTGACAAATACTCTGTTGGAACCTTTGGGAAATTTGGAAGAACTATCTCTACTTTCAAAAATATCTGAGCAAATGAACAAAATGGATCGACTGGAAAATATTAATGACAAGATGGATCGATTATTAATTCTTGAATCATTTGAAACAAACCAGAATGAACAAATTCAATTGTCCAAATCAAATAATGAACTTGTCCAACAACAAAATGAATCCAATGAAGCATTAAAAATATCTGTTGAGAAAATCCCGGCAGTAATAACACAAATACTTAAACAAGATAAAGAATTTCATGAAAAAACATCTGTTACAAATAGTGAAATTATTAAGAATCTAAGTGAAAACAAAGATAAAAATGATGAAATCATTGCTGTTCTTAAAGACTCTAAAGATGATAAAGAAAAACAGCGAAATAAAATCCTCAAGAATATAAAAACATATATTGACTCTTTTTAAAATACTATGAAAAAGAATAACCAGCTAAACCAATTGCTATCAGGTAAAAAAAAGAGACATGGATTTGCTCTAAATGCAAATGATGCTCTTGTTCAGATATCTCTACCTCTTGTACTTATACTCGCAATTGCCACACGACTTATGGTTATAGGTCAGCAGATGGCAGAAGAAGAACAAGGACCTAAGATTCTTGATATATGGAAACAACAGCTTATTCTAAGAATAGATTCATTAATGAATGATTGGGAGAAAGAGAGTTACTATAACAAGTTCAATGACGCTTCTGATATAACATGGCATGACTCATATCCAAATGATGAATATCTTCAAAACCTGTGCAATAACAGTAAAATCCTTGATGAAATCCCCACCGTAAGTACAAATTTTTATCTTGATGCGTTGGCATACCAGCCTACAAGTATATCATCAAATGGCTCATCAGTAACATTAACAATTCTATATGACTCCGAGCTTTCTGATATACCTGAAAATACAGAAGAAGAGTACATTATATCACCGGAGCACAGACAATATGCTCTCTCTCATATTCAAAAAAGATGCCTTATGTGGAAGTCTAAGGTGGAAAATCTTCAGTGGGATATAATTGCAAATATTGCCGCTAAACAGCCAATTGAAGACAAAGAGATTACCGATGAGAAACTGGCTGCTCAAATGTATAAAATTGCCCATGCGCTAAAAATAAGAAACTATCCAATCCTAAAATCTATTCAAACTGAATACGGCACAAAAAAATAAAAAATTTGCTTTTTTATAACGATGAATGTATAATATATAAAAATAAGTGCAAGTAAAGTTAATTTTAAGGAATCCTATGAACAAAAATAAAGTACCAAGAGCAAAAACAATGCAGGAAGAGATTCTTGAGCTTGAGGAATTTATAACAAATATTGTAATTCCTACATTTGAAATGCTGCAGACAAAATACGAGGAAGAGGGATTCTCCACAAAGATTAGACAGCATGAAACGTCCGCAGCTTTAAATGTTGCATTAAACGGAAGCAATGTTTTTGTATATAGACTTCAATGGCGAAGATTTCCTACAACAATGTTACCATATGCCGATATACAATATAAGATGCGTAATAGCCTTAGGTTCCTTACATACGAACAGATGATTAGAAAAGGTAAACCTGATTACTCATTATTTGATATTTCACAAGAAGAATTGAAAAATCATATTGAAAATAATTTTAATAAAAGAGTGCATATTTGATATAAATTGGGCATAAAGATGAATTCCTGGTATTTACGAAAACCTGATGGAAAAGAGTTTGGACCGGAAAGTATAAAAACACTTGTAAAATGGGCAGAACAGAGTCGAATAATTGCAGGTAATGAAGTTTCCGAAGACAAAAAAAACTGGCAGTTAGTTGAAAATGTTGCCGAACTTGATATTTGTTATATTGCTATTCTTTCTGACAAATCAATATATGGCCCATTTAATATTCGAGCAACACATGACCTCATAAAACATAATGTTTTTACAAAAGATGCTACAATTGTTAACAAAAGAAATGGCGAGGAAATTGTTGCTGATGATTTCTTAAAACAGAAAAGAAAAAAAACAAACCCTGCTAAAACTATTTCAGGTCAATCTGACTTTGAACTGCTCTCATCTCCCGAGAGCGAACTACAGAGCAATTTAGATAAGTCTGAAGACAAAAAGAGTAATAAACCAAAGATTACATCAAAAACAGAAAACAAAAAACTATTAAGAGACAAAATGGATTCTAAAAAACAAGAGTTTCTATTTAATGATGAAGATGACCTTCAATATGTCGTGGATGAAGATGCTCAAATTGAAATGCCTTTTGAGGAAGAACCAACTGTTGTCTATAATGGTGAAAACTTTCCTGCCCCCACTCAAAACAATACTGTTTTTGTTTCAAAGGACACAGAACGTTTCCCCGAACTTCTAACAAAAAAAACAATCCTTTCCATTGATGATGTTCAGCCCGCAGAAGACCAAAAACAGACAAAGCTTTTTGAAGAAAATACAAAAGAAGATGACGCTGATAATTATCAAGATTCTAAAAACAAAAGTATTCCTGAAGAAGTTGACGACAAAGATGCTGAAGTCAAAGAAAAAAAACTCACAAACGATGTCAAAACTGAAACCACACATGATTCTCCTGAAAATGATACTCAATTGGCTGATTTAAAACAAAGCCTGGAAACCACAACAAAGCTTTTTGTTGAACAGCAGACTAAAGACCGGGAAAAAATCAAAGCATTAACGGCTGAAAGAAACAAACTTGAACAGGAAGTTGCAAACGACTCTGATTCAATAAAAAACATTAAGGAACTTAATCAAACCCTGGAGCTAAGTCTTAAAGAGACAAAACAACAACTAAAACAACTGTTCGACCAAGTTAATGAAAAAGATGATATCATAAAGAATTTAAAAAATGAAAATTCAAAATTTCAGAATGGTATGGATGTTAATAAAGAGGAAATAAATGAACTTGTTGAAAGCAAAAAAGATCTGACACTTGCCTTAGCAGCAGAAAGAGATAAATTAAAAAAACAGGAAAAAATTACTCTTGAATATCAAAATAAACTTGAAGATGATGAAGAAAAACATAATAAAATTATAGAAGATTATACCGAGAAAACCGCAGAACTTTTAGAAGAAAAACAGCATCTTGAAAACACAAAAGAAACTTTAATTAATAACCATAAAACCCTTGAAGAAAAAATCAAGGATATGGAAACAGGTCACATCCAGACAACAAAAAATCTTGAAGAAAAATTAATTGCCATAAGACAGGAACTGAAAGCTGAAGAGGAGTTGAAAGAAAATTTCAAAAAAGAGGTCAAAGAGCTTCAATCAAAAATAAAGTCAGCAGATACAATTGTTAACGAACGTATGCGTTCAATAAACGAACAGACAACTCGCATAAGCACAAAGTATAAGCAGGAGTGCAGACTGACAGAAAGATTGACCTCTACAAATAAAAAATTAATAACAACTATTGCTGTTCTAATACTAATACTAATAATACTTTTAGGAGCAATATTATATGTTTTCACTCTGAAATCCGGCTCTAAACAGCTTGAATCAACAAATATACAAAAGGAAAATATTTCCCCACCTGTTGTAATTGTAAAAGATGATATTACGCCGTCGACCCCTTTGATAAGTGAAAATATATCATTGGTTGGAGCCAAAACTTTCAAAGAAGATGAACTTGTTAAGGTTGTATTTGATGAGGCTATGTTTAGCAAGCTATCATCACTATCTGCTTTTGCAATAAAAAACACAAGAGCAAATCTCGCTGAATATAAGAAATATTTGAGGAACTACGATATGATCATTGAGGGACATACTGATGAATCTCCAATGACCGGCAACTCAAAATACAAAGATAATAAGGAACTTGGTCTTGCAAGAGCTGAATCATTTAAAAATCTGTTAGTTGTTTCATTCGGGATTCCTGCCGAAAATATATCAACTGTATCTGCGGGATCCCATAACCCGCCATTCAGCAACTCCACTCCTGAAGGACGAGAAAAAAACAAAACTGTCGTTCTCTATTTTAAAAATAAATAACTTTGAAGAAAAATGACAAAAAAACTAAAACTTGCAGTACTAGGCTCTGGTTCAGGAAGCAATTTTCTCTCCATTGCTGAAGCAATAAAATTAAAAAAACTTGATGCGGAAATAACAATTGTTGTTTCTGATGTTGAAGATGCTCTAATATTGAAAAGAGCTGAAAAATTTAACATAAAATCAAAATATATAAGTGGTGCTCCATTCAAAACAAAGATTGAAGGAGAAGCTGAAAATAACTATATTCAGACAATTAAAAAGTCTGGAGCCGACTATGTTATTCTGGCAGGCTTTATGCGTATTATAAAACCTAAACTGTTGAAAGCATTTAGCGGTAAGATCATTAATATTCACCCTTCACTGCTGCCCGCTTTCCCCGGAATACACTCATGGGAGCAAGCACTTGAATATGGTGCAAAATTTACTGGTTGTACTGTACATTTTGTGGACGAAGGAACGGATACAGGTCCGATCATTCTTCAGAAAGTTGTACCAATTTTAGATGATGACACAGCTCAAACTCTTCATCAAAGAATTCAAGTTCAGGAGCACATCGCATTCCCTGAAGCAATTCAGCTGATTGCTGAAGATAAATTGAAATTTGCAACCGAAAGAAGAATTGTAATACAAAACATTAATGGTGAAGAAAAAAATATTTATGAATAAAACTATTAGATATATATTACTTTTGATAATATGCTTTGGAATATTAATCCTATTTCTATCCTCAAGCTTCTTTGCTGAATTGAATCAGGATGAAGGCTGGTATCTTTATGCCGCACGACTTGTTAGCCAAGGTGAAAAACCCTTTGTTGATTTTGCATACACACAGGGACCGATAATGTGCTATGTCTATTCCATCTTTACACCCTTGATTAATAATGGAGGTATATTTGCCGGTCGTATTATCACGGCAATTTTCGGTATTACAGCAACAATATTATCTGCATATTTTTCAACTCGTTTTGTAAAAACAGAAAGTAAATTTAATGCATTTATAATTACCTTGGCTTTATGCGGAATGAATCTGTTCTATATAAGTTTTTGTACTATTGTCAAAACATATGCTCTTTGTGCATGCTTCATAATGGCTGGTCTCATATGCCTTACATATCTTAAAAACAGTAAAAAAGACTGGACTTTTCTTCTGTTATCCGGAATCTTTTTGGGGTTGGCGACATCTGTTCGGGTTTCAGCCGGCATCGCATTGCCAATCATATTCTTCGGATTACTCATCAAAGAACTGAAATTAAAAAAACAACTGGTGAAAAGCTTAACAGAACCTTTATTATTCGCTGTGGGTGCCGGATTAACAGGAGCAATCGTTTTTCTGCCACTTTATATTAAATCTCCCGATGCTTTTAAGTTTTTCGTCTTTGAATATCATGCGGCACGAGCTGTTCCTGAATTTTTCACCCTTTTAGCATATAAAATCGGATTTCTTTCAAGATTCTTTGCGGGCACTCTTGTTGCTTCTATCTTAATTATTACTGCAATAATAATAAAAATATGTAAACTTAAACCAAACATCAAAAACTCCTGCTTTGCATTCACAATCTCATGGATCGTACTGTTGGGAATCACGATTATACACTTCTCGGCTGCTTTTCCATACGATGACTATCAGATTATTGTATACCCTTTGATGACATCAATCGCAACGACTGCAATACTTAATCTGTTCTCAGAAAAAACACAGGTTAATGCACTCACATATAATATTCTAATTGTTACAGCAATATTTGCCTTGTCATCTCCAAAACTTCAAGAGTGGTTTATTGTACGCGACAAAATATGGTGGCCGATAAAAAAGGAGTATCCTTTACAAACTCTCAAAAAAGCTGCCAATACTATCAATGAACTTAAAACTAACAATCTTCTGCTAACTCAGGATGCATACCTGGCAATTGAAACCGGAATGGATCTGCCTGACAACATGGCTCTTGGTCCGTTTTCTTATTACCCTGATATGCCAACAGAAAAAGCTCAAACTCTGCATGTTCTCAATAAACAAATGCTAGTTGAAATGTTAAACACTACTCATGCATCGGTTGCTGCAATATCTGAATATGGCTTTGCAATTGAAAGTCCGAATGTATCACCTACTGCATTTTACGAAAAACAAGAATTTCTGAACATAATCAACTCTCGATATAATCAAATTGAAACAATACCTCACTTTGGTCAGGCATATACTGAACTCAATATATACAAACTCAAATAATACTGCTTGCAAAGAATGAAAAAATTATGCATCACAAATAATTAATTTATCATAAAACAATCAGGGAAGAACATAATTCACATAACTCACATAATTCCCATCCTCTTGAGGGCAGCCCCATATGTCTGCCATTAAGGTTATCCTAGATCAATTCTCAATTATTTAAGGACTGCGGAGCTTTTCCACACCTATCTAAGGGACTAACTATCTAATTAATCATCAATTATTTAATGGTCGCATATATTATTGCCGAACTCTAACTCATCATCGAAGAATTTAACAACAATTTCTTCAACAGGTTCTTCTGAAGTCAAACCAGCAGCAACATTAATTCCCTGACCTTTTAATATTTCCTGTGCTCTCATACCAATACCACCTGCAATAATCAAGTTAACACCATGTTCATTTAACCACTTTGGAAGAGCTCCTGGCTCATATGATGGTGGAACTAAAAACTCAACTTTTTCAATCTTTTTTGTTTCTTCATTAAAATCCACTATTGCAAACTCGGCACAATGACCAAAGTGTATGGAAATTTTCTTTTTATTTGTTGGTAATGCTACTCTCATTTTGTATCCTTTATAATATTATTAATAATGTTTTTAAATGCTTCATAACTTTTTTCTGAAGATTCTTTTAGCATAAATGGTGTATTTAACTCACCTGACTTTACTATTGCCATATCAATTGGTATATCACCAAAATAATTCAGTCTCATATCTTCACAAAGTTTTTTGCCGCCACCTTTCTCAAATATATCATGAACTTTCTTACAATCAGGACATACAAAAGAACTCATGTTCTCAATAACACCAAGAACAGGTATTTCAAGCTCTGTTAAAAAGTTTACACCTTTAGTAACATCTTGAATTGCAACTGCCTGAGGTGTCGTAACAATTATTGCCTTTAAATTTTCTCCAGCACACTCTATTGTTGCCAGTGGTTCATCTCCTGTTCCGGGAGGTGAATCAATAATTAAATAATCTAATTCACCCCATTCCACATTATGTAAAAAATTCTTGATCATTGCGTGTTTCTTTGGTCCTCTAAATATAACAGGGTCATCAATACATCGCAACATAGAACCGATTGATATGATTTTAACATAATTCTTTACAAGTGGAAATATCCTTCCATGCTCATCACCGGTTAATTTTTTGTCTTCAATATCAAACAACTTGGGAATTGATGGACCATGAAGATCAACATCTACCAATCCAACTTTATAACCTTCGGCGGCTAGAAATGTTGCAATATTTGCAGCAACAGTACTTTTCCCTACTCCACCCTTACCTGAAAAAACAACTAACTTGTTTTTTACATTCTTTAAGTTATCATTAACTCTGTTCACTTAGTTTTCCTTTTTTTTATTAAAAAAATCCATTGTTTTTATAAAAACTGATTCTATCTCTCTATTAATATCAGCATCATTATATTCCAAAACTATTTTTCCGTCAACATTTGCCTTAACAAACTTCTTACTGAAACTTATATTACCCACATTCTCAATACTGTTTTCTTTTAAATAGTTAATAATCTGATTGGTAATCTCTTCGTTTATATCCCACTTATTTATACAAACCATTATTTTTAATTGAAAATGTTTTGCAAGATCAATAATTCTTTTAAGATCGTGCATTCCTGATAATGTTGGTTCAGTTACTGCTAAAAGAACATCAGCTCCACTCAGTGAAGCTATTACCGGACAACCAATACCTGGCGATGCGTCTGTAATTATATGCTCTATACCTTCTTTCTCAGCAATTTCCTTGGACATCTTTTTAAGTCTCGCAACCAGTTTTCCTGAATTTTCCTCGCCGGGACCAAGTACAGCGTGAACAAATGGTCCATACATGGATTTGGATATATAAATGTGCCCATTAACAGCATCCTCAAAACTAATTGCCTTCGCAGGACAAAATTCATAGCACACTTTACAGCCTTCACAAAAAAGATGATCAATTGTATATGTCTTGTCACAAAAATCATTTGCCGGTCCATCAAAGAAAACTGCATCAAATTTACAGACTTCTAAACACTTTCCGCAACCAATACATCTGTCTGTAATAACACTCGCCTGCTTTCCACCAATAAATTCAATCTTTTCAACAATCTCAGGCTCAAAAGTTAAATGTAGATTCGCAGCATCAACATCGCAGTCAACAATAACAGAATTTTTGTTCAAATACGAAAAACAACTGGAAAGTGTTGTCTTGCCTGTCCCGCCCTTTCCACTTAATATAACAATTTCTTTCACAAGTTTATCCCAATCTCTTTTCTATTTTCTCAAATAAATTTAACAAATCTGTTTTGAATTCATCTGATGAATCACTAAAAAATCCTCCGGATGAATATACAGTTGATATATCTCTGCTGAATGGTATTTTCAAATCAATTGTAATATTCTCTTCTCTACAAAAGTCTTCTATTAGTGAATTATCTCCTAATCCACTCCGATTTAAAACAACAGAATAAGGTACGTTGAAGTTTTTCAACATCTTTACAATAAGATTAAGATCGTTTAAACCAAATTTAGTTGGTTCTGTAACAAGCAAAACATAATCAACACTGTTAACTGATGCAACAACCGGACAGGATGTCCCGGGAGGTGCATCTATAACATTTATATAATCTCTGTTTTCATGAAAATATCTGTTAAGCCGCTTTATTATTGGAATTGTCAGTATTTTACCAACATCAAGACATCCAGAATAAAACTTTGCGCCAGATAATTCACCCGATCTAACTGTACCAACTCTATGCTTTACATTTGAAATTGCAGATACAGGACATATAAGATTACAACCATTACATGAATGACATAAATCTTCAAAAACATAAGGCTTGCCTGCAATAACTGTTATAGCATTATACTGACATATTTCATCACATTTCCCACAACCAATACATTTCGAACTATCAACTTCAGGAACTTCAACACTTATCACCTCTTCTGAAATATTTTCAGCCTTAATAAAAATATGTCCGTTCGGCTCTTCAACATCACAATCATAATATGCAACATCTTTAAAAGATTTTCGTAAAACATTGAAAAGATTTGTGGATACAAATGTTTTTCCTGTCCCACCTTTACCACTGGCAACTGCTATATTCATTTCTTCCTTCCATTACTGAATTAAATTCCTAACTGCTTTTTGCAGCACAACTTAGTAGCTTGTTCGATGTTCGACGTTCTCACCTTTCTCTTTTCCCCATCAACCCCCCAACACATACGTCCCATCTCCTTAACACCACTAACCACCAGACCCAAAGTGCTCCTCCCCTGTTTAGGGGAGGTGTCCGAGCTTGCGAGGACGGAGGGGTTCTTCTTCC
>CAYTUX010000083.1:0-8974 GCA_964441455.1 uncultured Victivallales bacterium
AAAAAAAGGTGCGGAAAATGAAAGTGACCCCTGTTATATAGTTTTGAGTTAAAAAACTATATAAAGAAAGTCGCATTCATGCATTGGCTGCATTAATGGTCGGCGACCCAGCTACTAACAGATCAGAAAAACAATCCTATATCAAACTCCAATGTAAAGTTAATAGCTGGGCAACCCTCCCGAGCTGCATTCTAACATCAGATTGGAAAACGGGAGAAATACCCCTCCGTCACGGTAGGACATTACACTACGTTCCATTGCTGTCGCAGGCTCCAGCCTCACTTCCTTTGTCGTGTCTCGAACACCTCCCCTTGGCAAGGGGAGGAGCTAATACGTCCCCGCTGTCCACCATTTTCAATTCTTTATTCTCACGTTGTTCGAATTGGTCGGCGAGGACGCCAACCCTCCCGAGCTGCATTCTAACATCAGATTGGAAAACGGGAGGGACAGCGTCCCCGCTGTCCACAAAAGTCTAAAACATGGGACACTTAAACTTCCGCTGGATCAAGATATCTGAACATATTGTCAATAGACAAATTATGAATTGAATGAAGCCCTAAACACTTTAAATATAGGCATAATCAATATGGCATCACTTGTTTCCTATATGAATAGAAGAAAATTCAATATATTCAAAATCATCAACCAAGTCCACAATAATATTAATGTGGAGATAGTTGGTTGATGGGGTCTGTCTTTAATGACTTTAAGGTCAGTAATAAACAGGCATCTAACCGTCTGACGGACTAACCAACTTGCAGCTGTTAGAAGTTTT
The DNA here is from genome assembly GCA_964441455.1 of uncultured Victivallales bacterium. Lineage (GTDB taxonomy): Bacteria > Verrucomicrobiota > Kiritimatiellia > JAQICX01 > JAQICX01 > JAQICX01. Next base: position 776 of record CAYTUX010000083.1, read on the forward strand.
GTTCTCTTGCCGGTCTGCTCCAAGGTATTTTTGCTTCTGAAGGTAATTTGTTTTCTTCAAAACACTCAACCATTATTTCTGTCAAACCAGTAACGTATGTAAGTTCATCTCCATCATCTGTAACCTCTTTTTTGATTAGATGTTCAGGGAAATCAATAATATTAATATTTTCCTGTATTTTGTTAACAGTCAGAAGATGCGGCATGGCAGATTCAATTGAACATAGAGACTCATCATTTTTGCCTATATTCTCAATGGATTTGAGCAGTTTGTTATGTGTGTTCTGGTCAAGAGGTTCCATTTTCTCTGCAGGTCGCCCATCATTATACTTAATTAGTGGTTCAAATTTCCATGCTTCAAATATTACTATTGCATTTTCAAAATGTAATTCAAATTTAGGACCTCTATTTGGTTTTACTGGATGAGATGTTTCAAAGAATATGTCAACATCGGCATCGGTTTTGATTTTCAGGAATGCAGTATCAAAGTTTTCTATCTGATTTGCTCTATAGACCTCTGATTTCATAGATTTCGGATATGCACTTTTTTTCTGCTCTTTGCCTGCAAGATAATACATTATGTTCAGGTAGTGAGCGGTTGCATTATGTAGAGGACTGTCAAATATATGTATTCCGCAGTCTGTAACAATTCTTCCAGCCCAGTTATTTCGCTGGTAGTAAGATTTCTTACGGCTACAGCAGGCAAAACATTTGTAGTATTGGGGTTTGCCAAGCTCCCCGTTGAGTATCTTGGATTTTAACTGCTGTATAACGTCATCAAATGCATGTTGATAACCGATGGCAAGATTTTGTCCTGTTTTATCTGATGCTTCCTTCATCTTTAAAGCATCTTCAAGAGTTCCGGAAATCGGTTTTTCACATAAAACGTCTGATCCATGTTCCATTGCATAACATGATTGTTGTGAATGCAGATGGATAGGGGTCGAAATGATGGCTAAATCTGCACTGTTGTCTTTGTAGAATTCTTCAAGAGTGTTAAAGATAGGAATGTTTCGTTCTTTAATCTTTTCAAAACAGGAAGATTTATCTGCAAACGGATCTATTACAGCAACGAGCTTTGCAGGAAAAGGGTTGCTTTTATCTAAAATATAGTCTAGGTAGAAACTACCATATCCACCGGCTCCTACTTGTATTACCTTTGGAATCATTATAATATGTCCTTAATTTTAATTATATAAAAAAACGGGTACAATATTCAAGCATTATACCCGTTTGTGTTTTTTATATCAAATAACTATTTATAATTTATTTGTTTTTTTCAGCTAAATTAGGTTTCTTATTCTTATAGAATGCAAGAACGGCTGGTGTTGCAACAAATATTGATGAATATGTACCAACAATAATACCTATGAACAGAGCAAGTGCAAAATCAAATATTGCACCACCTCCAAGTATAAGCAGAGTTCCTACTGCAATCAATGTTGTCAACGAAGTCAACAATGTTCTGCTTAGAGTCTGATTTATGCTTAGGTTGCATATCTCTTTAAATGACAGTTTTCTGTCAACACGTAAGTCTTCTCTGATTCTATCAAATATAACAATTGTATCATTGACAGAGTAACCGACAATTGTCAGCAAGGCTGCAATAATCGGCAAGCTGATTTGCTGTCCTAACAAGCAATATATGCCGAGAGTAAATAATACATCATGCAACAGGGCGACAATAGCACCAACGGCAAAACCAAACTCAAATCGAATTGTGATATATATGATAATGCCGATTAATGCAATAATAATAGCCTTAAGAGCACTCATCTTCAGTTCAGCACCAACTTGCGGACCGACTTCTTCCTCTTGAAGCAGGTCAAATCTGCTGTCAGGATATTGTTCTGTAATTGTCTGTGTAATTATATCTACGGCTTTAGTTTCACTATCTTCAGCAACATGAGAAGCTTTTACAAGCAGGAACTGTTTTTCAGGTGATTCCAAATCTTTCTGATACTGGATATGGATGTTCTGAAGGTTGGCGTTTACAAGAGCTGTTCTGATATCGGCAACAGGTTGTTCCTTGTCTACTGCATATGTTACAGATGTTCCACCTGTAAAGTCCACTCCAAATACTTTTTCCGGATTTTTAAAGCCGTTAGTCAGGAATAGCACCCATGTTATTACAATTATTACAACAGAGAAGATTGCAGCAATTTTTCTGAATCCTACAAAATCAATATGTGTGTCAGATTTGATAATTGTGAACATTGTAAGTTTCTTAATGATATTCTTATCTACAAGTAGTGTTAGAATCAGCTTTGTAACAACAAGAGCTGTAAACAGACTTGCGATAATACCGGCGGAAAGTGTAACTGCAAAACCTCTGATTGCACCTGAACCAAAGATGAACAGAATTACAGCAGTAAGAAGTGTTGTGATGTTTGCGTCCATAATTGTAATGAAAGCTCTGTCATAACCGGCAAGAATTGATGTCAACAAATCCTTTCCGGTTTTCAACTCTTCTCTGATTCTTTCAAAAATCAAGACGTTTGCATCAACAGCCATACCTATTGTCAGCAGGATACCGGCGATACCGGGTAATGTCAGGACAGGCAGGCTTGCCCCGCCGCCTCCGCTATTGTTTCCGCTGAAGAGTCCTAAAAGACCTGCCGCTATAATCATTCCAAGAGGAAGGATGATAAGGTTTAGTATAAGAGCAATATCTGCTACAAATCCGCAGACATGATAATAAATCATCATAAACAGAACAACAGCAATACCGCCAATAATAATTGATTTTATTCCGCTGTCAATAGAGTCCTGTCCCAAACTTGGTGCAACAGAACGCTTTTCAACAATCTGAACCGGTACAGGCAGAGAACCTGCTCGCAAAATGTTTGAAAGCTTGCGAGCTTCTTCAAAAGTGAAAGAACCTGTTATTACCGCTTTGCCGCCAAAAATACCTTCGTTGATATTTGGTGCGCTATATAAAGTTCCATCAAGAACAATTGCCAGCTGTCGAGGGTCGTCGGAGGGATTACTTGAACCACGCGGAGCAAAAGCACTTGTCACGTCACCAAACTGCTTGGCACCTTTTGAGTTAAAAGCAATGTTGATTTCCGGTCTGCCCAGTTGGTCAAAATCGACTCCGGCATTTTCCAGGTTTTTACCATCCATTTCAATTCTTCTACGGACAAAGCTTGGACTGTAATATGTTACACCTTCTTGTGTTGTGGTTTTTTCAAGCAACATATCAAATCCCGGAGGTGCATGAAATCTCTTCTGATTATCAAGAAAATCATCCTCAAGAGCCACTGTTTCATACTCTTTCGTCCTTATATATACCGGTCTTCCGCCCATATTAATGATTTTATAACCATTGGGAGCCGCACCATTAGCAAAAAGTTCACTTACGAGTTTTGCATTATCTTCATGCACAATTCTGAATTCAAGGAAAGCAGCCTTTTTTATGCTGTTTTCAGCTTCTCTGCTTTTAGCTTCGCCGACACCCGGCAATTGAACTGTGATTCTGTTAGCTTGAGATGGATAAATTACAGGTTCAGCAATACCACATGAGTCAATTCTGTTTCTGATAACTTCAACAGTTCTTGACTGTACATCTTCAAGACTGTCAGCTTTTATCTTGGTAATTTCCACATCTGTAAGCTCAGGATTTTCCGCTATAAGATCTTCAACCAGCTTTTTCTGATCAATTTCAACAACAATACTTGTCCCGCCTTGAAGATCAAGCCCAAGTTGAACCTTTTCTTTTATCGGGGTAATTGTAACAAGTGACCCCGCTACAAGAAGAACAAGTATCAGCCACTTCCACATTGCATTTTTAAGCATAAAATTTCTCCATTTATTTTATATTAACTCTATTTTTATATACTTTAATTAAGAAGCATCGTCAAGTTTGTCGCCTTTTTCAATAACCTTGAGGACGGCATTCTTTAGCACTTCAACTTTTGTATTATCAGCAATTTTAATTATAAATGTTGTATCTTTAACATTTGTAATCTGTCCGATAAATCCGCCTGCAAACAAAACCTTCTCACCTGTTTTAAGCTGTAAAATAGCCTGTTTACGCTCTTTTTCTTTTCTTTTCTGTGGTCTTATCAATATAAAATAAAATATTGCAAAGATAATTATCATTGGCAACATTGCTTGAAACATGTTGCCCGATCCTCCGGGTGCCGCCGGTGCTGCTTGTGCTAAAAATGCACTGTTACTGATAATCTCTAACCCTGATAATGTAATACTCATTTGTTATTTACCTTTCAATTTGTGTTTACTGTTTTCTCTAAATTCATCAAAAGTGTCATTTTTAATTGACTCTCTTAACTGATGCATAAAATCCATATATCTATGTATATTGTGGATTGTCAGAAGTTGTATTCCCAGAATCTCTCCGGCATTCAACAGATGCCTTATATAAGATTTTGTAAAGTTTTCACATGTATAACATGTGCAGCCTTCTTCCACAGGACTGTTGTCCAATTTAAATCTGCCTGCCTTAATTGGTATTCGACCTTCCATTGTGAATGCCGAACCATTTCTGGCAATTCTTGTTGGAATGACGCAGTCGAACATATCAACTCCGCGTGCAACAGATTCAACAATCTGGTACAAGTCTCCAACACCCATTAAGTATCGTGGTTTGTCTTCGGGCAGTTCCTTTATTCCGTGTTCAACGCCTTTTAACAGAATTTCTTCAGGTTCTCCAACGCTTACACCACCGATTGCATAACCATCAAATCCAAGTTTAACGAGCTCTTTTGCACATTTTGTACGCAAGTCTTCATACTCACCACCCTGTACAATTCCAAAATAGAGTTGCCCTTGAGCTCTTGGCTGTTCAATACAAACCTTCGCCCAATCCAAAGTTTTATCAACCGCCTTGCAGGCATATTCATATGTGGTCGGGTAGGGAATGCACTCATCAAAAGCCATTGCAATATCCGATCCGATGATCCTTTGAATGTTCATAGCCTCAACAGGACCAAGAAAAATCCTTCTCCCATCCACATGAGAATTAAACTCAACTCCATTATCTTTGATTTTGCGCAGTTGAGCAAGACTAAAAACCTGAAAACCGCCACTATCTGTCAATATTGGCTTGTTCCAACCCATAAATTTGTGTAAACCACCGGCATTTTCCATAATTTCCATGCCGGGTCTTATATTCAAATGATATGTATTGCCAAGAATAATACTGACATCAAGTTCATGCAGCTGCTTCGGAGACATGGATTTTACAGTTCCTTGAGTTCCTACCGGCATAAAAACCGGAGTTTCAATATCACCATGTGCAGTTGTTAATGTTCCTGATCTTGCCCTTGTTCCCTTTGCTTTTTTATATATTTTAAAATCACCCGGTTTAGACATATCTATTAACTAATCTTTCTTAAACTTCTTTTCTGCTAAATAATCAATAGTATCCTCACCAATTTGAAAAAGTTTTACTCTATGAAATCCATTTGTCGTTATAAGAAAATCTTTTAATCTATTAGCTGTGATATTATAATCATCAGCCATATCCTGAATGCTCTTGTCAAATTCGGCTTCTGAAGTTTCAATACCTTCTGCTTTTGCAATCTCGTTAAGAAGAATTAAAAGACGAGTTCTTTCGATTATTTCCTCTAAAGGCTCGTTTTCACCAGTTTCTTTCGACATTTTAACTTCCATGTCAATCATTGACTGTGGAATTTCAAAATCAAGATCTTTAGATAGTTCGCCGGATATAAACTCTTTGAACTCTTCAAGATCAGTACACCCTTCGGGCACTTCTATGCTGTTATAGTCCGGTAATGAAAATTTTGCCGGCTGAAAAATTACAGATTCAAGTTTAATACCCTTTTCCTTTGTATAATCAATAATTTCAATATTATCAACTCCGCATGGAAATAAATCTTTTTCTTTAATTATTTCATGCAGAAATCTGTTCGGCACAGCTTTAAAAAGATCATTTTTTATTTTTTTACCATAACGGGCTTCAACCGCTTTTGGGGTAATCTTATTGGGTCTGAAACCGGGAATTCCTTTTTTTGAATATTCAACTAAAAGTCTGTTATAATCAGGTTCAACTTCTGCCCAATCTAAATCTATGATGGCTTTGTATTGTACATCACCCGTTTTCTCTACTGTAAAATCCATCTCAATCCTTCTTTATATCACATTTCATACAAATAAATAAGGAATATTATAAAAATAGACAACAAAGGTCAAGTACGAATGACAGACTTGCCTTGTTTTCCTCTGTTTAACGCAAAAGACACAAAGAAAAGATCGTTGTTCGTTATTCGTTGTTCGTTGTTCGATTGCAGCTTTTTGGGATAACGCAAAGATCTTCGTTGCTGGTGTTCTTCGGGAGCGCCGATGTCCCCCATCGGCATCTTGGTTGGTCATGCTTAAAAAAACAAGAGTATTAACCAACGAATCAGGCTAATTTCGCTAATTTTTTATTGCAGTATTTCTATTTTGTTCCAAAATAAAAATTCTGCAATAAGGCAGTCATTTCTGTAATATCAAATCGATAGAAGATTATTATAAAGAAATGGGCAGAGCCCATTTGGATATAAAGAAGAGATTTCTCGCACAGAGTGCAACCTGTAGCCGAGGCCTCGACCTCGGAAAGTAATGCAACTATTCTCGTTGCAGGTATTTTCTAATGTAATGCGAAAACTTCTAGCTTGCAGTTGGGAGCACCGATGTCCTCATCGGCATCTATATAGAATAAGTTGCGAAGCAACACAACCCTTCACCCTTCACCCTTCACCCTTTACATTTTATTCAGGTCATGCGTCTGGCGTCATGAGTCATGCGTCAGAAAAAAACGGGAAGAAGAGATGTCTCGCGCAGAGTCGCAGAGGACGCATAGAAAAGATAAAATGGATTAAGAACGTCGAACATCGAACGTCCAACATCGAATAATGAATGAGGATTACCCCTCCGTCACGCTTCGCGCGACACCTGCGGAAAAAGTTTTTAGTGGTAAGTGCTGAGTGTTAAGTTTCACTCCGTGGATAGGAAGGAACAAACTTCGAGACCGTCCCAATTTGTGTGTCTAAAGAAAAAAAGAGGTTCCATGTTGTAAATTGGTTCTTCATAAATTATTGTGGGTGTTTTCTTTTGTTCGACCCCTCCAGGGTCGGGGAGTTATATTGTAACTCACCCCGTATTGCATACGGGGCTAATCAAATTAGACTACTCCGTAGTCTTAGAACAGTGAACCTGTTCAACATAAATAGCCATGTATGAAATGCATGGTTAATATAACATTATTAATGAACGCCCCCGCCCTTACTTTGCAAAAGAAATGCAAAGTGAGGGCGGGGGGCGAACAAAGAAAACACACATTACCCACAATAAATGACGAAGAACCTGTAAATTAATCCGATTTCACATTATCAGTCAGTGTTTATGGATTGATTATTGTCGTTTTATCTGTTAATCCTTTCCGCACGACATAGGAAAATTCGGACTGTTTGTAAATATTCCTGCGTTTTTTCAAGATGATGTTCATGTGAAGCATTCTCAAAGATGTGGAGCTCGGATTCCGGAAGATTCTTCTGATAATACTTGGTTGTTTCAGGGGTTGCCTCATCATGAACTCCGCATGTGAATAGAACGGGAATTGTAATTTCTTTCAGTCGTTCTACACTTTCATAGGTTTTAAGTTCTCCGGTTACGGTGAATTCGCTCGGTCCCCACATGTGCTCATAAATCACAAAATTCAATTTTTCAAAAGACCTGTTCAGACACTCTGGTCAAGGATCCGTCCGACAGACATGGAGCTTGTAATATGCCATCATGGCATCTTGATATTGCGGTGAACTGAAGTTTCCGGACTCTTCGCATTTCAGAATGATATTCTGTATTTTATTTACAGTCTCTCCCTAATAATGTTTTTACTCATCATGCTCTGTTCCTAATCCTTTCACTGTCCATCTTTTTCTACAGTCTTTTTCTTCAGGTAATAGAATACTGCAGGCTGGTTGGATGATACGGGAGTTATGGCGGAGGAGAACCAGCCGGCTGCTGTGAGGTTGGTTTGCAGGATGGTGACGGAGTTTGTGTCGCCCAGATCGGAAAGAGAGCACAAGTCCACGGTTGTGTTGGTGATGGATTGCCAGGTGAGAGTAATGTCTGGATGCTGGATGTGCATGTTTCGGAATAACAGTGGCAGGTCGAGGGTGAGAGTGTTGCTGCCAGGGACGGGGTTGATGGCGTTGATATAGTGCAGTCCGTC
>CAYTUX010000084.1:0-12235 GCA_964441455.1 uncultured Victivallales bacterium
TTTCTGTGTAACAAATACCCTGATTGTCGTGACGGTTCAGAAGACCAATGAAATTGGTCTGCTCAAAGCTCTTGGTTTTCCAACATATAAAATTATGGGTGCTTTTGTCTGGCTTGGAATGATTCAGTGTATTATTGGTACTATTCTCGGCGTTGCTGCAGGATTCCTGGTGCTGGTGAATTTACCCAATATTGTTAAATTCCTCACAAAGTTTAATGTTGAGGTTTTTCCTGCGGAAATATATAATCTTTCAGAAATACCATGGGCAACGAGTGCTCAGGATATAATTTTAATTACCGGCTTTGTTATTGTATTCTGTGCTGTTTCAAGTCTTTTGCCCTCTTGGCGTGCCGCCAAGTTGAATCCGGTTGAAGCTTTGAGACAGGAATAAAATAAATTGTAATGGGTAAACTTTGGAATACCTCCGGTGGGTATTTTAACAAAATATAGTATTGCTTTAAAGAAGCAAAAAAAATAGGTTCTTCAGCAATTATTGTGGGTAAAAGCCCAGCTACTAAATAACAAAACATCTTTATGTTGAATAAAAACAAAATATTTAGTAGCTGGGGCGACATCTGGGTAGCCCTAGGTTTTAAACTAGGATGACATATTAATTTGTTAACTTAGGTGCCACCCCTATGGGGTTCATATTGCTTTGATGTCTCTACCATGGGTTAAAACCCATGGCTACTAAGATAACATCCCTACGGGATTTAATAAGATACCCACAATAAACTATGAATAACCAATTTGTTTTATAAAGTATAGAAATTGATCTGATTTTCAAAGATCAAAGCAATGAACAGCCTCTGTTATATTTCTGACACCAAGTTTAAGAATTATCTTTGAACGGTGGTATTCAACTGTTTTATTGCTCAGGTTCAGTTTTTGGGCTGTCTCTTTTATGGTCATACCATTTCCTGCACAAGTCAGCACAGCAAGTTCCCGCTTTGATAAAGTTTTTTTTACAAGCAGATTTGAATGCAGCTGACTGCTGAAATATCTTTTTCCTTTATGGACATTGTGTATTGCTTTGACCAGGTCTTCAAATGCTGCATCTTTCAGAATAAATCCATGGATGTTTTTTTGTGATGCAGCAATAAGATATGGAGTTTCGCTATGAATTGTAAGTAATATTGTTTTTACACTGATTTGTTTTTGTTCGAGCTTTTTTACAACTTTAAAACCGCTGATATCAGGCATATCAATGTCTAACAGAAGTATGTCAGGTCTGTGCTCGTCTACTGCCGCAACAGCTTCTAAACCATTCTTTGCAGTTGCGTCAATTTGAATATCCTTTTCTTCGCACAAAAGTCTGGAAAGTCCTTCCAGAAAAAGGTTGTGGTCATCTGCTATGACAACATGAATTATTGAATCGGCAGCCATATTCTGGTTTCAAATCCTTTCCCAATTGATGTTATAAACTGAAATTTCCCGTTTAATGCTTTTGTTCTATCTTTTATAAGTATTAAGCCTAAACCACCGGTATTATTCAGTTGAGCCAAGACAGAACCATTTCCATTGTCTTTAATTATAAGATTAATTTGGTTTTTGTCAATATTCACTGATAAGTTCACCTTTGTTGCTGCTGCATGTTTAGCAATGTTGTTAAGGCACTCTTGAATGATTCTGTATATTGATACTGAAATGCTCTGCTGAATGTTTTGAAATTTATCATCAGCGGGTAATTCCAGTAATAGCTGCCAATTATGCTGCTCTGCATATTTCTCTGACAGAATTTTTGTTGCAGCCGACAGTCCAAACTGGTCGACTGCAGTTGGTCTCATGTCATGAGAAAGTTCTCTGACTGTATCAATGGCATTTTGAAGTTCTTCAACAATTTTATTTTTTGCCTTAGGGTTTCCAAGTTTTCTGAATAGGATTTGTGAATCAAGTTTTATTGTTGCGAGCATTGGTGCTATATCATTGTGAAGCCTTGCCGCAAAAATTTTCTGCTGGTTTTCCTGAGAATCTATTATTTGCGAAGAAAGTATTTGAACACTTTTTTTCAATGATTTAAGTCTGGTTGATATGGAAATGGGTATTGCAGAGATAAAACCAACAAAGCCCAAGTATGTAAACAGTCCATATAAATTGCAACGGGCAAAGTGCACTACCAATACATAATCAACATAAATACATATTCCGGACCATATAATGCAGTATGCAACAATCTTAGAAAACATTGCTTGACTTTTATCTTTAGCACGCCATACCTGAATGAAAATTGCCACCAAGATGACAGCAAGCATTGTCAGCAATATTGTTTCCAGCTTGATACATAGTGATAGTGTGCCGAAAAAAAGGAATATGATACTTGATATTATGCTGGCAAGACCTATTGTTCGCTGCAGTATTCTCTCTATTCTCAAAGATGTGTTGAATGCAAAATGCAATAATGGCACAATTGCGATAATGTATAAGGATATAAGAATTTTTTGTGTTGCCGGATTTAGCAAATTCAATGTAAAAAACAGATTACTTTCAAAGATGAAAATTCCAGATGCAATAATCATTAGTATTCCAAGTGCAGTGTAGTATCCTCGGCTGTCCCGAAATTCATAAAGAAGAAACCATACTATTATTGCCATTATCAGCAAACCAACGATAATACTTTCAATTATTATGTGCTTAAAATTGCTTTCAAATGCAGAAGCATGTAACTTTTTATAGTCATTTATCTCAATAAATTTAACTGCCAGTCCGCCTTTTATGCTGCTGCTCTGCACCACTACCAATATTGAGTTGGTTCCTATTTGTAATATGTTTGATGGAAGCTTATGAATTCGAATGGATTTTGGTGCATCTACAAAATTTTTGCCGATACTGCCGTTGCTGCCTATCTCTTTTCCATTGAGATAAACAACATCAGAACTAAGTATGTAACTCAAGTTTAACCCTAAGCTGTAATCAGGTATTTCGTTTAAGAAAAAATCAAATTTATATAGTCCCAGGTGCGGACTCTTTGATGAGTTAAACAGATGTGGTAAATGAACTGTATTCCACTCTGCCATTGAATCAGCAACAGCAATAAAATCAAGTGGTTCCTGGGGTTGCCTGAACTGAACCTTGTCAATGCGTATTTCCTCCGAAAATGCAGTGATACATAAAAACAGCAAAACAGCAAAATAACTTTTAAAATATTTAATCATATTTAATATTGTTACATAACAACAAAAAAATGCCAAGCCATTTTTTTAAGTCCTTAATTTTTCGGTTGGACATCCTTTTTGGCGGGGTCACGGACCCCGACCCTACAGTTGCGGATGCTTAAATCAAAGCTAAATGATTGATTGCAAATGGTTTCTGTAGAGCCGGGGTACTTCACCCCGCCTTTAAAATATAATTTTCATCCCGCTTTGCGGGATCACCCAAAACTGAAAAAAACAAGCTCTCATTTGCTAATTTTATTGGTTCAAACAGATATTTTCTTGTCTAACCGAAAAAACAAGGTTTTAAGTAAGAGTACTGAATGCTAGGGATTTCCCTAGTAGACATAATATTCTTTTTTTTTATGATTTAAACATAATCAACTCTAATTGAAAGGTATATTATGAAAAAGAATATTTGTATGTCATTGATTTTAACATTAATATTTCTGTTATCCGGATTCTCTTCTGATTTATATATTCAGATTGGCAGTGAGGGAGCATCCTATTCTACCGGATATATTCCCGTGTCAGGAGTTTATGATTACAGCTGGTCGCAGGTTATCTATCTTAACAGTGAACTTGGCGAATCAAAATTTATTGAAAAATTATCTTATTATATTAAGAATTCTCCTGATAATTTTTCAATGAATAATCAGACAATTTATATGAAACATACATCCGACAACCAATTTCCAAGTGCAAACTATGATGATCCGGAAAGTGCCGGATTCACAAAAGTTTTTGAAGGCAGCGTGACGTGGGATGGTACCGGATGGAGTGATTGTATTCAACTTGACAGGAAATTTAAGTATAATGGTAGTGACAATCTTATTATATATTGGCATAACAAACATGCTGATTCCAGGAATGGCAGCCCATCATTCAAGTATGAAAGTTTCTCTGACAGAGCTAAATTTGCAACAAGAGATCGTTCTTTTCCTGAAACTTCCGGATATTTAAGGTCTTATAGAACTATAATAAGGGCATACTATAATTTCGCTATTCCCATATACCCTATGAATGGAGAGAAAAATGTTGCAGTTTATGTCGAACCTACAATTTGTTGGGAAAACACCGATTCTGTAGTAAGCAATGCTCTGTTATTTTCTGATGATGAAAGTGCTGTGATAAACACATCGCTTACAGCAATGGTTTTAAGTCCTTCAACAACCGTATACAACAATTATACCAATAGTTCAACTCTTACCGGTTCTGTTTATTATTGGAGAGTTTTATCTTTCAGTTCTTCAGGTTTATCTGAGTTAGGCCCGGTATGGAGTTTTTCAACAGAAGCCGCCCCGATTCACTCTTTTCCATGGTATGAAGAATTTGAGAATGAAGGCATGATTCCCTATTTTTGGGATGATGAATGTTTGACTGGCAGCAACGTATGGAGATATCAATACGGGGGTAACAATGGAAATCCCGATGCTCCAAGAAGCGGGGCTTATAATGCAATACTGCAGAGTGAAGCAGCAGGACAAAAAAACATGCTTGTAACACCTGTGATAAATCTGCATGGGTACTCAAATCCTATGCTGACTTTTTGGTATGCGATCCCTTCGGGTAATTATCAGGATGAATTAAGGATTTATTATAAGACTTCAAAAACAAACTCCTGGGCGTTAATACCGGATGCCGTTTATACTGCAAATACAACAGACTGGAGCAGAAAAACCCTTATAATTCCTGAAGTTTCTGATAAATTTTATATTGGTTTTGAAGGTACTGTTAACGGAGGAAATGGAATATGTCTCGATGACGTTCGAATTCTTACATCATATTCAAAGTTAACTCTGGATGTTCGAGATGCAACCGGTCAGCCTGCACCGCAGTCATATTGCACTATTTATGCCCCGGCAGCTGACTCTATTGCCACAGCTCACGGCAACACCGATTCTGATGGGCTTTATACCGAGAATGGACTTATACCCGGAAACATTCGATATGTTGTCGACAATCCTTTCTTTAATGTTTTAGAAAATCAGATTTCTCTTTCGGGGGGCAGTGATTTTACACAAAGAGTTGATTTGTCTGTATCTACACATATTACCGGTGTTATAAGAGAGACTGATTCTGAGGGAAACAGAATTGAGGGTGCTTCTGTCAAACTATATACTGATGCACCTGAATCAAAGTTAGCAGATTCTGATACAACAGATGCTTTTGGGCGTTATACTTTTTCGAGAATGGTTAATGGTGATTATCGCCTTAATGCAACTCACTCTGCATATTTTGAAACAAACAAAAATATCAATGTCGTCGGGTCTGCCAATCATGATTTGGCTTTGAAACCAAAAGAAGGCAACTTCGCAGATATTTATGTTCAGGTAGCAGGAGTTCTAAGTGGTTGGGAGATTGCCGACTGTTGTGTTGAACTTGTTGTTAAAGAATCCGGCGGGTCAGTTTTATATACCGAGACATCATACGCAGACAGTGATGGCAATCTGTTTTTCAGAGGTGTTCCGGCAGGTTTATGCCGTTTCACATGCAATGCTGATGGCGTTCATCATCAGGGATGGTGGGAGAGTTTTACAAGTGAGTGGCTGGATATCCAAAATGACAAGTTGGTTAATATTCGATTAAAACCAAACAAGTGTGACTTGACTGTTGACCTTGATTTCTTTCCTGTTGACCAAAATGGCAATCCTGAATCGCCTATAGTTTATGTACAGAATTTCTGGATTGAGGCATGCGGATACGATCCTGATACCGGTGCTTCTCTATATCCTGCAAGAACGGAGTTAAGTGATCATGATGGAAAAGTCACATTTGAACAATTGCCGTCTCTGCCGACAAAAATCACTGTAAGGCGTCCCGGATTTCAGACAGAGTCTGTTGTTGTGACTCCCAATGCTGTTGGAAATTTTCCGCAGGCGGTAATAACAAAAATGCGCCCGCTTATTACCCCCAAAACAGTATGGAATATGTCGGTGTTACAGGATATCTTCAAGTGCATTGAGATTAGCGAAGAGGATGGATATTGGCAAAGTCCTGTTATTGGTGTAGAGGGAATTCACAACAGCAACAGTGAGGGATTCAAGGCTGACAGCGGAACATCTGTAAGATATATAATTGAAGACGGCAAAAATATTCCTTTCAAATTCAATACAGATCATGAACAAAAATCAGCATGGGGACAAAGCAGATATAACATATATCCGCTTGAAAAATATACTGATGGATATATTCTCGTCAACGAGATCGATGAGTATTTCTATTACCGATTTGATTTTGATCCATTTATCGCAAACATCGTTGAAGGGCAGACAAATGATTGCCCCATAGAGGCTGATGTCACTTCCGGAAAAATTGAAGGAACTCTTCTTGTTGCTGATGAATTAAGTGCTCAAAATAAAACAATTTATAAACCACGGGCAGATACAGAACTGCATTTCGTTCTTCACGAAAGTGTGAGACAGTTTTATAAAGATGATGTTGATACAGTTTATAAGGTGACAACTGATAATGAAGGGAAATACAGTATTATTCTGCCACCTGGAATATATGGAATAAAGATTCCGACAATGGTCAATTATTGGGGATATAAAATAGATAAAGTCTCTTTTACTGGAAGAATGAACGATATCGCTCCATGGCCTTATGCATCATTGAACAGCTTATGGCAACAGGATGCATCATTTTCAGCAGTCTATGATTCAGGAGGGTATTCTGTTTCTTCAGGAGATCAAAACAAGCTAGATCTATATGTAAACAAATGCAAGTATGTTCTGGAAATGCCTGTAACAGAAACAAGTGGTTTAAATAACAGGCTTTTGTATATGGCTCCGGATACCTCCAATCAGCAACTGCTTGGTGTAAAAGACTGTGTCGAAAGTCAGACGGAAATTGAACTTAGCAATAGTGGCGGTTCACAAAAAGTGGAAACTCATTCAAGTGGTATGCTCGCGACTTGGAGTAACTTAGACAACGGGACATATACTCTTGCCGGAGAAAATCACCCATATCTTTCATCCACAAGTGATGTCAGTGTAACAACTTTTACTTGGGGTAGTTACCCCGGAGATCCTCCATCTTCAGAACCTCCTTATGGAGAGGATTTGAATGAAACACCATTACCAATGATTAAACATCAGTTAGATACATGTGAGATGCTTTCCGATAGCAATCTGACAAATACACCAGCGGTTGAAGTCACATATGCAACCGGAGATGAGGAAAATCCAATTGCAACAACCACAAGGTATCCGGTATTCGTCAAATATAAAGACCATCCTGACTGTGTATATTCCGTTGGGAATGTGAACCGAACCCGTGTTGACAAATACTACATATTCTTTACTCCTGTGGGTGGAAATAACAACACATACGAGGTTAATGGCAGCGGTCCTTTTGCTGTAAATACAATAACTCAGGCACCTGTTGGTCTGCCTGTTTCACCTTTCAATATGACAGTCAGGGCAATTGCGACAGATAACCCTGATAATACAATTTCCGATGTCCCTTTCACATATGAGCAGAATAATTATAATACTGAGAAAATCTTTTCAGGACTTACTACTTCGGCATCAATATCCTGGGGAGACATGGAAAGTGAATGGATTAAAGGATACATTGAATATTATATGTGTCCTACCAATCCAACACCTACGGTTTTTGCAAACATGTACTGCAAACCAAGAGTCAGAATGGTTGGAAAAGTTATAAACTCCATTAGTGGCACTCCCATAGAAAGTGCCAGCATCTCTTTAACAAAGGCAGATGGTGTACACAACAATATCTTATCGGCATCGTCATATAATTCAGGCGAGTTCTATGTTTCTTATGCGTATACAAGGGATTCATACATATTGAATGTCAAAGCTCCCGGATATATACCACATAACCAACGAATTGTGTTGGACGATATTATAACAGGTGTGGAAGGAGGGTATACAAGATATTTCAAAGCGGACACAGGAGATTTATTGCTAACTCCTATTTCGGCAACAGTTTCAAAAGAGGGCTGGGACAGGACTGGACACGTACTGCATGGCGTCAAAGCCGCCGGTACAGGAGAAACTTCAGGAACAACTGATGCTCTCACAATGACAGTGCAGGCCTCTTCTGTCATCCCTGTCCAGTCTTACACTGTTGTGCCATATGACAACAGTGACGGAACTCCGGCAGAAACTTCAATGAAAAATCTTGATGACATCATTACTGAAATATGGCTTGTCGATGCCAGAAGAAAAGATTCTGATGATAATCTTACTCCTTATCTTCCGGCTGACTCGTCTAACTACTTTCCCGCAAATTGGGACTATATGCCACCGGATTCTGATCCGGAAAAAATACTTAAATGGCTTGATAATCTTGTAAATGATGCATGTATAATAGGTATGTTCAAACCAGCTCTTCCTGATAAATCTGTTTCGGTTGCCGGAAGCGTTAATGTTGCAGATTTACACGCAGGCTCTATTTGCCCCGCTCTGGTCGCCATAACAAAAAAAGGCGGACGAAAAATTCTTGCTCTTGAAACTAATCTTATCAGTTCAGTTGAGTTGCCTCGATGGCTGGCATTTGCTGCAGATATTATGGCTTCAGCTGCAGATGCCCAGGCAACATATGGTGATCTGAAGGAAACTTATACATCAAAGGTTCCGGATGGAAAACTCTCCGCATTACCACAAATTACCGGTGGAATATCAGAAGACGATGGATATCTTACTTACGAATACGGATTAGGTATAGAGTGGGAAGAGGGTGCAGAAGCTCCTCCAAAAGGTGGCTTAAGTGTGGGACCGGGAATGCTTGGCTTAACGTTTGAGGCAGAAGCCTCTATAGCTTTTGAAGGAGAGACTCAAAAGCTTGATTTTAATGTTGGCGGAAGAATCGGCAAAGAAGATATTGATATAAGTGATTATATGCCATCATTTTTAGGAAAACTGGGGGTGGAAGGAAACATCAATAAGGTCGGCGGACTTGCTACAACAAAACGCAGCTCCGAAATCAGTGGCGAAATATGGTCTGAAAAAGAGCTTGAAACAATGGTTGGTGCTTATATTGATCTTATGCTGCGATATAACCTTGAAGGTATAACGGGAAAAATACCATATGTCGGTCCGTTTATTACTGCTGCTGATGCAACCGGATTACTTAAACTCTATGGTCGTCTCGATCTCGGTGGCCGTGTGCAGAACAGATCTCTATGGTGAACTGTTGAGCCGGAACGACCTGCAAAGGTTGGAGAACCACCATATAATGAAACCCGACCCATTATTATGAGACCGGACGACGAGCTGCTTACTCCTAATCGCCACTGTTTCGGCGGTCAGGAAGATCATGGTAAAGCATTTTCAAATGAGTTTCTGCTGGGGGTTTCATTTGCTGCAGGATTTGAGGGATCTGCACTTAATGACCATCTTAATGTTCATGCAGGACTTGAGATTACCGGAAACTCAAATGATGTTCAGGTTGCCGGTGAACCTTCTCTCGTTATCACTCCTAACACATTCGGTGACTGGCCTCCTTTAAAAAGAGTGCAGGGCGATGTCAACGCTTTCTGCAAAGCAAAACTTGATGCCTATATTACTGAAATTGAAAAAAGCTGGAGTGTTAATCTTGCTCGTATAGATTATGAGTATACAACAGAAAGTATATTGACGATGACGGATATATCTGTCGATATTGTAGAAAAAGATATATCCTCAACTGAATTTTTGGGAACTCGCCCGAATGTTGTCAGAAACATTCCGAAAGGTTCCTCATTTGCCGCACAGAAGAATGTTCTTGTGTTTGGCATGTACAACAGCTCTACAAAACAAACTGATTTAGTTCTAAGTATGGCTGACGGTGATGAATTTGCAATACCATCAACAATTGTTCCGAATGTTGAAGGTCTTGGTTTGGTTCTGCTTGAACCTATAGGTGGTAATAAGTACCTGTTAATATGGGAAGAACATCCCGGAATCACATCCAATCCAAAAGCATACTCTGTGATTAAATCGTCACTCTATGACGGCTCATGGAATCCTGTAAAAGTGGTTGATGAGCTGAATAGCTATCTTAATGATATGAAACTTTTTATCACTTCAGAAAATATCAGTCTGATATATTTTGCGTCACCGGAAAGTGATGAAAGTAACTTTAACAAAATATGTGCTGTTCCTTACACATCAAGTACAGATTCCTGGAATGACCGGGAATTGCTGCAGCTTGTGTCTGAGAAAGTTGACTATGATGCTGCATGTGTTGGGGGGACAAGTGTTGAACCGGGACAGATCCTTTATATAAATGAAGCCGGAGAAATGTTCTCAATGTACTGGGACGGCTTTAAAACACATATATCCGGCGGTAATGAGTTATGCAACATTACAAGCAACAGTTCAAATGTTGCCATATGTTCCGGTGGAACAAACGAAATCCTTTATGTAACTTCCTGTGGATTAAATGATATCGTCAATCTGCATGCTTACATTCCTGATCCAAATCGAGAACCATCAGATCCGTCATACGATTGGTACGGGCGGGAAAGCACTAATATATGGCCTTATCTAGGTCCATTGACAACTGTCGATGACAATATATATGATCTTGAAAATTGCTATCTGCCGGATTGCTCAACTCTTTTATCTGTGTGGAGTAAGAGCGGTTCACTATATGGCAATTGGGTAAGCCCGCTGAATCTCAGTTCTACAACAAATATTACAATAACAACAAGCTCTAACGGCGACTATAAAGATATTAAAATCATACCGATTTCAAATAATACTGCACGGGTAACGGCATGTTATGTGGATGAAACATCATATGATATAAGAATATTTAATGTTAATGCTTTTGCCACCAGTCTCTCAGATGATGCTGATGGTGATGGCATTCCGGATTATATGGAGCAGCAGATTGTTGATGCCGATCCGGATGATGATATTAATGACATTCGAGATGTTCATGGCGACGATGACTTTGATGGTGACGGATTTTCAAATGCTGAAGAATGGGCAAATAACACCCGAGCTGATCTTGCCGACTCATATCCTCAATTTGGAGCGTGGGTTGAAACTGTTGTGCCTTGTGCTGAAGAATCTTCATTGGCAGCAGCAATTTTTACAATAAACAGAGGAAATGATGATTCCGGTGAAAATCCAATAACAGTCAACTATAACCTTGATGGTTCTGCAACCTTCGGAACGGATTATAATGCATTATCACTAAATGTTTTAATTCCGACCGGACAATATTCTGCTGATGTTGTTATACAACCAATTATGGACAATCTTGCCGAGGGAACAGAAGATGTTATAATTACACTAAATACAGGTGCAGGATATGTTTTAGGTTCAGATACACAGGCTGTGATCAGAATACTTGACACGCCGAAAGGTAAATGGAAACATAAATACTTCTCTCAAATCCAGCTTGACGATCCCAATATAATAGGTGATGATAAGGATCCGGATAACGACGGTATTCCAAATTATCTTGAAATGGCTCTCGGACTTGATCCCTTATCGCCGGATATCTGTCAGCTTGAAATGGTTCTAAATGAAGATAATATCCAGTTTAAATATACAAGAGATCCGGAAGTGGAATCTGCTCTTATAAAAATTATCAGTACTACTAATCTGGTTGTTCAGGACTCATGGGATCAAGCTGCCGCACAATGCATATGGCGAGAATCCCGTGCTGATGGGCTGGAAGATGTATATTATCAAGAACCTACAAATTCACCCTCCGGATACTATCGATTAAGAGCAGAAAAAGAGCAGTAATATGATATTGTTTTGGAATATCTTATATGTTGCAGACCAAACTCAAACTGCATAGGACTGCCGAATTAAAGGTCTACAAACATAGGGATGGCTAAGGACTGTACAAAATAAATAAAAATCGCAAGTTTTCAGATTTTAATTTTATTTACTAAAACATCTGTTTATTCTCTATACCGAAATCCAGAGTGAATTACGAATACTTTCAGATATCTTGATCCAGCGGAAGTTCAAGTATCCCATGTTTTAGACTTTTGCGGACAGCGGGGACGTATTAGCTCCTCCCCTTGCCAAGGGGAGGTGTCGCGCGAAGCGTGACAGAGGGGTAATCCTTCCTCATCTTCCTCTTTCCTCACCTTCCTCCTCCCTTTC
>CAYTUX010000085.1:0-15878 GCA_964441455.1 uncultured Victivallales bacterium
ACGAAGGGGTGTTTCCTCCCGTTCTTACAAGACAATATTATAACACATCGGGAGGGTTGGCGTCCCCGCCGACCGAAAAGGGCATTTAACCAGAAAAACGGAGGGGTCGACAAAGTAATTTGCGAATAGTTATTGCAAAATTGAGTTATATTGTATACAATAATAGAAAATTTAGTTGTGTTTATGATGAAATAAGGAAAATGAATGAAGTATAAGAGAATTTTATTGAAATTAAGTGGGGAAATTCTGAGGAATAAAGAGAGAGCTCAAAGTATTGACTCTGATGTTTTAATTCAAATGGCTGAAAGAGTTAAGGAACTCGTAGAAAACGATGTGCAAGTTGGTATCGTTATTGGTGGAGGTAATATATTTAGAGGATTAAGCGGACAGGAAAAAGGAATTGACAGAACATCCGGAGATTATATGGGGATGCTTGCAACTATTATAAATTCTCTTGCTCTGCAAAATGCTTTGGAAAAACATGACGTTGATACAAGAGTTATGACTTCAATTGAAATGAGACAGGTTGCTGAAAGTTTTATCCTTAGACGTGCACTTAGACATTTTGAAAAAGGAAGAGTTATTATATTTGCCGGCGGTACTGGCAATCCATATTTCAGCACCGATTCTGCCGCTGCGTTGAGAGCAAGTGAAATTAATGCAGATCTTCTTATAAAAGCGACCAAAGTGGATGGTGTATATTCGGCAAACCCTGCAAAAGATAAGTCAGCAGTCAAATATCATGAACTTTCGTATACGGAGGCTCTGGTAAAGTCACTGAAAGTTATGGATGGTGCTGCGTTTTCTCTATGTATGGAAAATAAAATTCCAATTGTTGTTTCAAGCTTTTTTGATGGAACATCTCTGCTTGATATAGCAAAAGGTAAAACTGTTGGAACCTTGGTACATTAAAATTAATTAGTTACTTGGTCAGACACAAATAATTGAAAATTTTGGAAAGCAGAAAAACAGGAGGTATTCTCTCTTCCAAATGACTTTACAGACCTTAACGACTTTAAAGTCTTTGAAAAATTTGTTGATTTAATTTTAAAACTTAATACAAATTATTTACAAAAAAATATAGGAGAACTTAAAATGGATATAGATGAAATTATTTTGTCTGCAGAAGACAAAATGGAAAAATGTGTTGACTTTTTGAAAGAAGAATTCACCGGAGTGAGAACAGGTAAAGCATCACCGGCTCTTGTAGAAAATATTGAAGTATCATATTATGGAGCAATGACACGTTTAAAAGAGATGTCAAACATATCAACTCCGGAGCCTAGACTTATTGTTATAAGCTCATATGACCCTTCTGTGCTTCCTCAGATTGAAAAAGCAATTTTGGAAGCAAATATTGGTGTTACACCGTTGAATGACGGAAAGGTTATTAGAATTCCAATCCCTGAACTTGATGAAAAAAGACGTCAAGATTTGGTGAAAGTTACAAAAAGAATGGCAGAAGAAGCAAGAATCGCAATACGTAATGTCAGACGTGAAGCAAACGATATTGCTAAGAAAGCTGAAAAAGAGTCAGACATAACGGAAGACGACTTGGACATGGTTCTTAAAGATGTTCAGGATATGACAGATTCGTCAATTGAAAAAATTGATACAGCTTTGCAATTAAAAGAAAATGATATTCTTGAAATTTAGACTTGCAAAAAACATACATATTTAATATAATGTCCAAAAATTGATGGTTTTAAGAGTTTTTTTGAACAAATCATATTAGTTTTGGAGTAAATTTATGGCTGATGAAAAAAATAATGGTGCAGTACCACCTAAGGTAAAATTACAAATTAATAAACCTGATGAAGATAATAATAAATCTGGCAAAGATAATGAAGCTGTAAGTTCGTATAGTGGTCCGAAAACAATTAAGATTAAACCAATTAAAAAAGTTGCACCTCCTGCCGCCGTAGTTCCGGAGGGAGAAAAAAGTCTTAGCAAGCCTAACACAGAGACAATTCAGTTGAAATCTCCGGTTGATACATCTTCTGGAAAAGTTGATTTGAAACCTTTGAATAAAAAAACTGAAACTTCTAAGATTCCTCTGGATGCTGCTGTTCCGAAACCAATCACAATTCACAAAGCTTCGGAAACTAAGGATGAAAAGCCTGATGATACTTCTTCGGATCAGGAAAAGAAAAGCAAAACATCAAGAATATCTTTGGATTCTATAATGAGTAGTGTTGAAGAACCTGAGGAAAAAGTTGCACCAACTAGCCGTCCAAAAACTGTGAAGTTAAAAAAACCGGTTGCTGCACCAAAGGTTACTCCGTCGTTAGATTCGGATGATTCGAGCGAAGAAAGTGTTACTCCAACTCGTAAAAAGACAATTGTGAAAAGAAGACCGGCAGCTGCTACAACACCAACGGTTGATCTAACTTCAGAAGAAGGTTCTGCAGCAGCCCGGTCTGGTCCTCAGTTGAAAACTGGTATGCCTCAAGCAGGTGGTGCATATATTGCAGATAGGTTTGCAGATATCGGTCAGGTTGCTCCTAAGGCAGATAAACCTCATTGGATATTTGCTGTTGTCGGAATTCTTGCATGTATTTTGCTGGCAGTAACTATATATGTTCAGGCTGCACAATTGCCTAACTCCGGTTTGACTTGGGTCGGACAAATTCAGCAAAACCAATTTTAATAAGTATTATATATAGAAAGGATATGTTAATATGAGCGAAGTATTATATGTGGACTCAGCTTCATGGGAAGCAGAAGTATTAAAAAGTGATGTACCTGTTTTGGTAGATTTCGGGGCAGCCTGGTGTGGTCCTTGTCAGGTTATAGGTCCTGTTTTAGATGAATTGGCAGCTGAAGCAGATGGTAAATTTAAGATTGCAAAAGTAGATGTTGATAAGTCGCAGGATTTAGCAGCGCAATTTGGTGTTCGTTCAATTCCAATGTTACTGGTTATGGTAAATGGTGAAGTAAAAGAACAAGCTATTGGTGTCAAGAAAAAAGATGAACTAAAGTCAATGGTAACTAAGTTCGCATAAAAATTTCTAAACTAAAATTCAGAAGCGCTATGCTCGTACTCTCCACATCTGTTGGAGATACGAGCTTTTTTTTTGGTCTCGTCGCTCCCATTTTCATAATCAGACTGGTAATCCTGCCCATCAAACATTATCTTTTTTTTGACGCACGACTAATGACGCCAGACGCATGACATACCAAGATTCCTATGGGAACATCGACGCTCCAAAAATTACTTTTCACACCAGATCCAAAGTGTTCCTCCCCGGCTAGCTCCGCTAGTCCCGCACTGCGGGAGGAGGTGTCACGCTGTTATTTGCTTTTAAACAAAAAGCAAATGACGGCGTGACGGAGGGGTATTCCTTCATCATTGGATATTGGCTGTTTGATATTGGATATTCCTCTCCCATCAAACATTATCTTTTTTTTGACGCACGACGCATGACGCCAGACGCATGACAAACCAAGATTCCTACGGGAACATCGACGCTCCAAAAATTACTTTCCCCTCTCAGATCCAAAGTGCTCCTCCCCTGTTTAGGGGAGGTGTCCGAGGAACGAGGACGGAGGGGTAATCATATAAAGTGTAGAGGAATAAAAAAAAGCTGCAATTTTCATTGCAGCTTTTTTATTGTTTTTGTTTTATCAGAAACTATTCAGTTTCATATGTATCATCCATATCATCATCAGTAGTTTCTTCATCAGTAAAATCAACAGCCTCAGTTGTTTCTTCATCTTCAGTAATAATTTCAGCATTTTCCGAGGAAGTTTCACCTTCAACAGGAATTTCTTCCAATTCAGGTTCCGGTGTAAAAGTTGATGTTGCCACCAGCTTATCGTCTTCGCCTAGATTGATGAGTTTAACCCCCTGTGCATATCGGCCCACAAGAGAAATTGATTCAACACTTGTTCGAACCATCTTGCCGTTAAGAGTAAGGAGCATCAATGCATCTTCATCTTTTACCACATGAGCTGACACAACTTTACCATTACGTTCAGAAGTTTTAATTGCAATAAGTCCTTGTCCACCCCTGGCTTGCGGTCTGTAGTCTTCGAATTTGCTTCGTTTTCCAAAACCATTTTCACAGCAGAATAGAACATTTGCTTCATTATCTACAATAACCATAGATTTGACAATGTCATCTTCTTTGAGTCTGATTCCTCTGACACCTCGGGATACACGCCCGACTTCGCGAGCCTGTTCTTCATGAAAACGTATGCTCTTGCCATTTCTAGTTGCAAGCATAATGTCTTTAGTGCCATCAGTAATTTCTATTCCAATAAGTCTGTCACCTTCATCAAGGTTTATTGAGTTAACACCTTTTTGTCTGATATTCTTATATCTGCTCAAACGAGATTTTTTCACAACACCGCATTCGGTTGCCATAACCATGAAGTGTTCATCATCAAATTCTTTGACAGATATTGTCTTTGTGATTATTTCATCTTCCTGCAAATTAAGCAGATTTACTATTGCACGACCCTTTGATGTACGTGTAGCTTCAGGAATTCTGTAAACTTTCAGCCAGTATCCTCGACCGGTCTGTGTAAAGAACATCATTGTGTCATGAGTGTTTGCAACAAAAAGCTGTTCAACATTGTCATCTTCATTTGTTGACATACCTAAGACACCTTTGCCGCCACGTCTCTGTTCCTTAAATGTATTTATAGGTACACGACTGATGTAACCATTATTTGTAATTGTGATAATACATGGTTTGTCTTCAATCAAGTCTTCAAAATCAATATCGCCATCCCAGGCCTCGATTGCAGTTCTACGTTCGTCTCCATATTTGGCTTTCATCTCTGAAAGATCTTCTTTAATGATATTGTAAATTTTGAAGGGATTTGCAAGCAGATCTTTATAGTAGTTAATCTTAATCATTAACTCATTATATTCGTCTTCAACTTTTTCTCGTTCCATACCTGTTAATTGATATAGACGCATCTCAAGAATTGTTTTTGCCTGTACATCAGAAAAGCTAAAACGTTCGATAATTCTGTCGCGAGCTTCATCTCTGTTTTTGGATGCTCTGATCAATCTTACAAGTTCATCCATATTATCCAGAGCAACCTTGAAACCATCAAGAATGTGAGCTCGTTCTTCAGCTTTACGAAGATCAAATTTTGTTCTTCTTGTGATAACTTCCAAGCGATGGTCAGTAAAGCATTTGATATATTGTTTAAGATTCAGTCTTTTGGGTTTGCCGTTATCAATTGCAAGAACATTTGCTGCAAATGTTGTCTGCATTTGCGTGTGTTTGTATAATTGATTTAGAACAACATCAGCAATTGCTTTACGCTTAAGTTCAATAACAACTCTGATGCCGTCTTTATTTGACTCGTCCCTTATATCAGATATGCCTTCAATGATTTTTTCATTGACAAGGTGTGCCATTGCTTCAATCATTTTAGCTTTATTTACTGTGTATGGAATCTCAGTTATAAGGATTCTTTCACGACCGCTTGGCAGCTCTTCAGTTTCTGCTCGACCCCTGACTCTAATATGCCCTCTGCCATATTTGTAGGTATCATAGATAGGTTTTGTTCCACATATTATACCTCCGGTAGGGAAGTCTGGTCCTTTTACAAACTGCATCAAATCTTCTACCTGACAATTTGGATTGTCAATCTGATAAATAATCGCATCAGCAAGTTCGTTAAGGTTGTGCGGCGGCACATTTGTTGCCATACCAACTGCAATACCTGTTGAGCCGTTTAAAAACAGATTCGGCAGCTTTGAAGGAAGCACCAAAGGTTGCACCAGTGACTCATCATAGTTCGGACCAAAGTCAACTGTCTCTTTATCAAGATCATCCAATAAATCTTCAGCCATTCTCTGCATTCTGATTTCTGTATATCTCATAGCGGCAGCACTGTCGCCGTCGATCGAACCAAAGTTGCCTTGTCCGTCAATCAGCTGGTATCTCATGGAGAATTCCTGCGCCATACGTACAGCAGTTTCATAAACAGCAGTGTCACCGTGCGGATGGTACTTACCAATCACATCACCAACAATACGAGCTGATTTTTTATAAGGTCTGTTGTGATAATTTGCCAGATCCTTCATTGCAAACAGCACACGTCTGTGAACCGGTTTTAAACCATCCCTCACGTCCGGCAGAGCTCTGCCGATGATTACACTCATTGAATAATCAATGTATGAAACGCGCATCTCATCTTCAATATTAATATTATCGATGTTCGCTAAAATGTTGTTTTCTTGTTCTTCCATTATTTTTTCCTAAATATCAATGTTTCTTGCATAAAGTGCATTTTCTTCAATAAACTGCTTTCTTGGAGCCACTTCATCTCCCATAAGTGTCACAAACATATCATCTGCTGTGTTCTGGTTTTCAAGGGAAACTTTAAGCATTTTTCTTTTTTGAGGATCCATTGTTGTATCATACAACTGTTCCGGATTCATTTCACCAAGACCTTTGTATCTCTGAACATTTATACCTTTACGTCCAAGAGTTCTAACTGTTTCAAGCAGCATCGGCAGAGAATAAACCGGCAATTTATTATCTTTGGAGTCTGAAGCAAAACCTTTCGGTTTGTCTTCGCTTTCAAATATGTAATCATCAATTGTCAATCCGAATTCTGCAAGCTTTTCAAACTGTTTTGTAATTGTATTTGCAAAGAATAACTCTTCCCATTCAAAAACAGTATGCTCATTTTCAGGCAAAGAGCTGTCAAATCTTTCATTAAGAGTACTTAAGTCTTCGTCTGTGTAAAGATAATACTCTTTCACATCACCAAGAGTGTTGCTTTCTGCTTTATATTTAGGCAGGCATTTTGTCTCTTCGTTGTACAACTTCAAAAACTCAGAAAGAATAATTCTTTTTCTGCTCAAGTTTTTTGCAGTCTGTTCAAGTTTTATGACAATACCTAGAACCTCTTTCAAATCATCGCCGCCGAATTCAATACCGGATGTTGCTGATTTATATATTAAATCCGCTGTACCTAAATTCAGCAGCTTGTCTGTAAGCTGTGCATCTGATTCAAGATACTCTTCATGCTTGCCCCTTGTAATCTTATATAAAGGAGGCTGTGCCAGATAAATATATCCGCGTTCAATTAATTCGGGCATCTGTCTGTAAAAGAATGTCAAGAGCAGTGTTCTGATATGAGCACCATCAACATCCGCATCTGTCATAATGATGATTTTGTGGTATCTAATCTTCTCCGCCTGAAAATCATCCTTGCCGATTCCCGCTCCAATCGCAGTTATGAGAGTTCTGATTTCACGGTTGTTTAAAATCTTGTCGAGTCTTGCTTTTTCAACATTGATGACCTTGCCCCGCAGTGGAAGAATTGCCTGAAACTCTCTGTTCCTCCCCTGTTTTGCAGAACCACCGGCACTGTCTCCTTCCACTATATACAACTCGCACTTCTCGGGATCTTTTTCAGAGCAGTCAGCAAGTTTACCCGGCAGAGCAGCACTGTCAAGAGCACCCTTTCGACGAGTAAGATCTCTAGCTTTTCTTGCTGCATCTCTTGCTCTTGCGGCAAGTACAGATTTGTTAATTATATCTTTTGCAACAGCCGGATTCTCTTCCAGATACCTGGAAAGTTCTTCATTAACGACGTTTTCAACAATTCCCTGAGCCTCGCTGTTGCCAAGCTTTGTCTTTGTCTGTCCTTCAAATTGAGGATGAGGAAGCTTAATACTGATGATGGCATTTAATCCCTCACGAATATCTTCGCCGGACATAGCCTCTTTGTCTTTCAGCAACTTTGCACCCTTTGCATAAGAGTTAAATGTTCTTGTAAGAGCAGATCTGAAACCGCTAAGATGAGTGCCGCCTTCAATTGTGTTGATGTTGTTTGCAAAGGATGCAATGTTTTCCGAGTAGGAGTTTTCAGCATATTGCATGGCAATTTCAATGGCAATGCTGTCACGCTCTTTTTCAAAATATATAACTTCAGGATTCAAAGGTTTCTGCTTTTGAACTCGATGCTTGACAAATTCAACAATACCGCCCTCATAGCAGAACAGCTCAGAACGCTCAGCTTCATCCATTGTCAAAGTAATACGAATGCCTTTGTTAAGAAATGCAAGCTCTCTCAGTCTGTTTTCAAGAATATCCCAATTGTACTGCATTGTAAGAAAAATTGATGAATCAGGATAAAATGTTACTTTTGTTCCTGTATCTTCTGATTTGCCGATGACAATAAGTTTTGTAACAGGTGCACCCTTCTCAAAACGCTGATGATAAATTTTCCCGTCTCGACGCACCTCAACCTCAAACCATTCACTTAATGCGTTTACACACGAAACTCCAACTCCGTGTAGTCCGCCTGAAACCTTGTAGGAATCATTAGTAAACTTGCCGCCTGCATGTAAAGTTGTCAAAACAACCTCAACAGCCGGTTTGTGTTCAGTCACATGCATGTCAACCGGGATGCCGCGACCATTATCCTTGACGGTTACAGATCCATCTGCGTTCACCCTGACTGAAATATCAGTGCAGTATCCAGCCAAAGCTTCGTCAATACTGTTGTCAACAGCTTCGTAAACACAATGGTGTAAACCGCGCTCTGTCGTGTCGCCAATATACATGGCGGGTCTAAGCCTTACAGCCTCCAGACCTTCAAGGACTGTGATGTTCGACGCATCATAGACCTGTTTTTTTGTCTCTTCGGTCATAAAAGAAAATACTCCCTGTTTTGTGGTTTATATGACATTAAAATATCTAAAATTTCACCCGTAATGCAAAAACTATTTGTTCATTACTTATTTATATAATATATTAACAAAATTATTATTTTTATTCAATAAATAACATCAAAAAAACGCTGTTTTCTTTCTTTTTTCCTGATACTTTCTTTAACTGACTGAATAAATAAAAAATGCGAAATTTAAAGTTCAAAATCAAGGAAAATTTACTAATTTGAATGTATAAATAACAGAAAAGTTTTATCCACAGATGCAGGACATAGCCGCAGACAATCTTTTTTAATCTGCGGATAAATCTCTTTCATTCCTTAGATCTGTGATAAATAATGGTTCTTCATAGTTTATTGTGGGTATCTTATTAAATCCCGTAGGGATGTCATCTTAGTAGCCATGGGTTTTAACCCATGGTAGAGATATCAAAGCAATATGAACCCCATAGGGGTGGCACCTAAGTTAACAAATTAAGATGTCATCCCTACAGGATTCTATGCTTTGTTATATACCCTCTAGGTTAAAACCTAGGGCTACCCAGATGTCGCCCCAGCTACTAAATATTTTGTTTTTATTGAACATAAAGATGTTTTGTTGTTTAGTAGCTGGGCTTTTACCCACAATAATTGCTGAAGAACCTAAATAATTTAAAAAAACGAAAAAAGTTCTTGCAGTCTGACCGTAAGTTTGAAATAATGACCCGCAAGTCATAAAAATGTATATACAGTTTTTTATTAAAAGGAATAGGATGAATTTAAAAGAGAAAAAGAAGAAGCAAGTTGAGCGGATGATGCGCGAAGAGATTTGTGCAGCTGTCTGCAGGATTATGTCGAAGACATCATTTCAGGAAATGAAGATGTCAGATATTGCTGAAGAGGCAGGGGTATCAAAAGGCACTTTGTATAATTATTTTGAATCAAAAGAGGAATTGTTTGCATTTTTAATAGATTCAATGTCGGAGGAGTGTGAAGTGAGCGTTTCGCAGGTTCTCAATGACAGAACACTGACATCAAAGGACAAGCTTATTCAGTATCTAAAAACAATATTTGGTTTTGCACAAAATAATATTACATGGATTATACTTTTTTATAATTATTCAAATGAATTTGCAACATTAGAAGCGAAGCGGAAAGAATCTTTTGAAAAATTGAAGAGTAGGGTTCTGACTATTTTAAATGAAGGAATCGAGAGTGGAGATTGGATTGTTGAAAAACCTGAAACAAGAGCCTGGATGCTTTCTTTGATTATTATGGAATGTGTTCATGAGTTGGTTTTGAATCCGAAAGGTTGTCCTTCGATATCGGATATTATTGGTGTGTTGATTGACGGAATAGATGTTAGTTATAAAAAAAATATTAATGAAAAACAGGAAATATAAAATGATGAGAAAATATATAATTATTGGAATTGCGGTGGTTTTAAGCGGCTGTGGTAAGCAAGAAGCAACTACAGTTGAGCAGAAAGTTGTGCCGGTTAAGGTTACTGTTGCTGAAGTTAGAAACTTTGAGGATAACATCAGGGTGGAAGGATCTGTTGAGGCAAAACAGGTTGCAATGGTGACACCAAGAATTCCGGGAACTATTACAGAGCTTTTTGTTGAAGAAGGCGATGTTGTCGACATCAGAACTCAACTTTTTGCTGTGGATTCTGTTAAACTTGAGCAGGCAGTGGTTTTGGCGGAGCATGATTTTGCTGTTGCCAAATGTGCCGTCAATGAAAAAGAGGCCTTAAAAGAGCAGGCGGTTGCTGTTTTGAATAAGGCTGAAATTGATTATAAGCGACAGAAAAAGCTGTTTGATGACAAACAGATTGGTACAGCAGATACAATTGAAAGATTGGAGTCAGTATTAATTCAGTCAAAAGCATCAGTCAAGCATGTTGAAACATTGATTCAACTGTCTAAAGAGCAGGTTTCTCAGGCTGAAGCTTCATTGGAGATAGCGAATAAAGATCTTAATGATACTGTCGTAAAAGCTCCTGTCAGCGGTGTGATTGCAGCTAAATTTCAGGATGTCGGCGACATGGGAGCTCCGGGTAAGCCTGTTTTTAAGATTGAGAGTGCAGACAATCTGGAAGCATCTTTTTATATTTCATCTCAATTTTATTCAGAAATTGTATCGGGAAAAACTAAAGTTGCCATTTTTGCTGATGATAAAGAAATTGGAACATATACAATTAATTATAAAGCTCCATCCATTGACAGGATGTTAAGAGTTTTTGAAATCAAAGCGGACTTGAACAACAGTGATATGGTTGCTCCGGGAAGTCTGTTGAATGGAACTATTCAGCTTAAAAACACTAATACTGTTGGTATTCCAACTCAAGCGATTATAAAGAAAAGAGACGGCGATGTGGTTTTTGTTTCAGATGGCTCGGCTGCCAAGCTTATACATGTCAAAACCGGCTTAGAGTTTGAAAATTGGACGGAAATTGCTGATGACTCAATTAAGTCGGGTGATTCTGTTGTGGTTGAAGGTCAATTTCTTTTAAATGATGGAATGTCTTTAGACATTCGTAAGTAGGAGGTTTTTTATGTTTTTATCGAATGCATCAATAAAGCGTCCAATTGCCATGTCTTGTCTGCTGATTGCCTTGGTTCTGCTTGGTCTTAATTCATATCGCAAAATGGGATTAGAGATGCTGCCTAGTGTTGATGCTCCTATTATTACTATCAGAACTATTTATCCAGGTGCGAGTCCTGAACAGATTGAAACTGATGTGGCAAAAAGAATTGAAGATAAAGTTATGACTCTTGATGGTATCAAGCATGTTGAGTCAACCGCAATGGAAAATATTTGTTTTACATTTCTGGAATTTGAGTTTGGAACGGATGTTGATATTGCGGCAATGGATGTCCGAGAAAAACTGGATCTTATTGCAGGAGATTTTCCGGTTGATGTGGAAGATCCCATAGTGGAAAAGTTTGATGTAAATGCAACGCCTGTGGCAAAAATTGCTTTAGCCGGGGATGTTCCCATTGACGAATTGTATGATTATGCCGATAATACTCTTAAGGACCGACTGTCATCAATTGCAGGTGTTGCTGAATGTACTCTTGTAGGCGGGGCTAAAAGGGAAGTACACATTCTTATGGATAGAAATAAGTTGTCTGTACGAGGATTGACAACAGCGGAAGCTGCACAGAAAATCGGCTCTATTATCGGATTGATTCCATCGGGAAGAGTCAAAGACAATGGCTTTGAATATAGTGTTGAGTTTAATGCAGATCCTTTGAATGTTGTGGATTTCAATGAACTTGAAATTGCAAATATTGACGGAAAGAGGGTTTATATTAAAGATATAGGTCGAGCTGTTATGACGACAGAGGAGATTAGACAGGAAGCCTATATTGAAGGTCAGCCATGTGTTTCAATTGAGATTGTCAAGCTTGCAGATGCCAATGCTGTGGAAGTTGTAGATGCTGTAAGGGCTGAGTTTAAAAATTTACAGCAGCAATTGCCTGGTGGTATGGAACTGCAATGGGTGGATGACGAAGGCAAGTTTATCAAATCATCAGTTGATAGCGCGTGGGGAAATGTTGCCATGGGTGTTTTGCTTACAGGTATAATCTTGTTTCTTTTCTTGTATAACATAAAAACTACTTTTGTTGTCTGTGTTACAATGCCTTTGACAATTATAATTGGTCTTTTCTTTATGGGTCTGATGAAATATACCCTTAATATGTCAACTCTTATTTCAATCGGCATGAGTGTGGGTATCTTTGTGACAAACTCTATTGTCGTAATGGAGGCAATAAGCAAGCATATTTCTCTTGGAAAAGATTCTAAGGAAGCAGCAAAAGCAGGTGCGGCAGATTCATGGTTGCCTATTCTTGCATCTGCCGGAACTAACTGCGTTGTTCTTTTACCAATTGCTATGATGGGGGGAATGGTTGCAATTTTTATGAAACCTCTTGTTCTGACCATGCTTGTTCTGACTCTGGTTTCACTCTTTATATCATTCACTCTTACACCTATGATGTGTGCAAAGCTCTTGACAAGTCGCAAAAACAAAGGAGTACTTGCTTTCTTTGAAAACAGATTTAATGCAGGGCTTGATAAAGTAATTGAAGGATATAGAAACGTTTTAAGATTTTTCGAGAAACGTCGTCTTTTTGCAGTACTTTGTCTTGTTGCTGTAGCTCTGATGTTTATGTCTGCAATGAAGGCTGCAAAGAGTGTCGGCGGAAGTTTTTTCCCGGAGCTTGATAAAGGTTCAATTACTGTTCGTTTGGAATTTCCAACAACATATTCATTGGATAATACATCTGAAAGAGTTCTTGAAATTGCAGGTCTGTTTGATGACCTGCCGGATTTGCAAAGTTCTCTTGTGACGGTTGGTAAAATTCAGGGAATTGCAGGTCAGGCATCGGAGGGTGTATATCTTGGACAAGTTCAGCTCAAATTTTCAGAGAGAGATGAGCGTCGTCAGACCATTTACGATCTTCTTGATATTGTTCGGAGCAGACTGGAAGGAGTTACAGATTGTTTTACGGGAGCATTTATTCCATCCTTAATTGGTGGAATCAGTACACCGGTTGACCTTTATATTATTGGAGATGAGCTCCCGGTTCTTAATCAGCTGGCTCTAAATATCAAACAATATTGTGAGAATCATCCCGGTTTTTCTGATGTGGATACATCAGTAAGACTTGGAAAAAATAAGCTGAAACTTTTACCTAAACGACCAGTCTTAAATGATATGGGCATTTTACCAGAAGCTTTGGGCATGACAATGCGCGGAAACCTTGAGGGAATTGAGATCGGGACATTTAAGCAAGGTGACAGAAACTATGATATTGTTGTGAAATATGAAGAGATTGAAGGAAAAAATCAGATTAGATCATTTTCTCTTCCAGGTCTGCCGGGGAAGCCGGTTTCTGTTGAATCTTTTGTAGATATTGAGGAGGTAAACACTCCTGTTCAAATTTTGCGAAGAGACAAACGAAGAGTTACTAAATTGACAAGTAATTTAAAGCCGGATTTTCCTCTTGGTTCCGCAATTAGTGTTATCTCATCATATGTTGAGAAAGAGCAGCTTATGCCCCCGGGCTAT
Organism: uncultured Victivallales bacterium; assembly: GCA_964441455.1. Lineage (GTDB taxonomy): Bacteria > Verrucomicrobiota > Kiritimatiellia > JAQICX01 > JAQICX01 > JAQICX01. The sequence continues at coordinate 13,712 of CAYTUX010000085.1, forward strand.
GATATTGTTTTTGCCGGTGATGCTGAAAATATGGCAGAAAGTCAGTCCAGTCTTGGTGAGGCAGGTCTCATTGCGATTATATTAGTAATCTTAACTCTGGCGGCAATCATGGAGTCATGGAGACAACCCGCACTGATTTTGGTGACTTTACCATTGGGTTTGATTGGAGTTTTCTGGGCATTGCTGCTTGCTAATCAGAGTATTTCTGTTTTTGTTATCATGGGTATTGTTATGCTCATTGGTATTGTTGTTAACAATGCAATCTTGATTATGGAGCAGCTTAATGTTCATCTTAGGGAAGGAATGCCTGTACATAAGGCGATGATTGCTGCTGCCGGTGACCAGATGAGACCTATTATTATGATCACTCTGGCCGGGTTTTTTGGCATGCTGCCGATGGGACTTGCACAGGGAATTGGTGCAGAGGCAAGAAATGGCGTGGGTATTACATCCGCTGGTGGAATTCTTGTTTCCGGAATACTAACACTGTTTGTTGTTCCAATACTTTATGACTTTGGAACAAGAAGAGGAAAAAAGAAAATTATGAAGAACAAAACATTAATAATAATCACGTTAATTAGTCTGTCATTGCCGTTGGGGACAACTCGTCTGAATGCTCAGGAGATGACAACCACAATCAATGTATTAAATAGTATTGATGAGATTGAGAAAGGTGTTCTCTCTTTGAAAAAGGCAAAGCAAATTGCATTGTCTGAAAATCCGGGATTGCAGGCGGCGATGACACGTATTAACAAAGCTGATGCGGTTGCACAACAAGCAAAATCTGCATGGTTGCCAAATGTTGAAGTTTATGGATCTGCATATAGAATGGAAGATGTCCCGGGATCTCAGGGTGCTTTCGGTTCTTTCAATAATTATAAAGCAGGTCTAGATGTGTCGTGGCTGATTTTTGATGGATTATCAAGAAAATATCGAATTATGGCTGCAAAGTATGGCGAGGAAATCAGTGAAAATTCAACCTTAGATGCTCAACGTCTGCTTCTTCAAGCTGTTTCAGCTGTATACCTCTCTGCAATGCTTGCTGAAGAGCAGCGTTTAATTGCTCTCGAGACCGCAAGGCTTAATGAAATTCTATATAAGGAAACTTATGAAAGAAATCTTGCCGGTGCTGCATCCCGTGCAGATGTGATGAACTTTAAGATGAGAAAAATTGCATCGGAAAATCTGGCGTTGTCCGCAGAGTTGGCTGCCCGAAGAGCTAAGATTGCGTTGGCTGCTCTTATGGGAGTTGATGATGCTGTAATGACAAATCAGCTGCAAAATGTCTCTGCTGTTGAAAAAGAGTTTCAGGTGAGTTCAGATGGTTTTAATCAGCAGTTCAGATATGCTGTGTCAAACAGACCTGATTTAATTCAAAAAGAGCTTGAAATTGAACAGTCAAAAGCTGCTGTTAAAGTTGAAAAAGGTAGTTATATGCCTACTATTGTGGCCACAGGACGATATGGATATAACCATGCTGCAGACAACGATATGCTTGATCCTCATGAAAATGATGAAATCAATGTGGGTGTTGCTGCATCATGGGATCTGTTTGACGGAGGGCTGAGACGCGGAAAGGTTGGAGAAATAAAAGCTGAAGCCTCAGCTGCCGAGGCTCTTTACAGACAGACAAAACTTGAGGTCGCTGCAGAAATCAGGGATGCTCTTGCCAGCCTTGACATCCAAAATCAGGCTCTAAAGAAAAGTGAAGAAATTTATAAACTTTCTGAAGAAATTCAAAGTATTGTGACAGAGGAATATAATGCAAGTTTGGTATCTGTTACCCGTCTTAATCAAGCTCAGACAGATGCATCTTCCGCAAAATCAGCCTGGGCAAAAGAGCGAATATCAAGAATTCTTGCAGTTGAAAACCTGAATGCAGCAACCGGAAAAATACTGGAACCTTAAATTTCTGGTTGAGAGGATAAACATGTTTTTAAATCAATGAAATAAAGGTATGAGCTTTTGTTTTTTTTCACTTTTGGGTGATAAAGAGTGAAAATTAATTTTAGCGGACGCCGAGGACGGCATCCCTCCCGGATTCCAATCTAACATTAGAATGCAGCTTGGGAGGGTCGCCCAGCTATTAACTTTACATTGGAGTTTGATATAGGATTGTTTTTCTGATCTGTTAGTAGCTGGGTCGCCGACCAATTCGAACAACGTG
>CAYTUX010000086.1:0-19785 GCA_964441455.1 uncultured Victivallales bacterium
CCTGAATTATTCATAAAACTTCTACTGCGATAACGTATAGCACTTAATCTCAAAGATTTAGCTTAAATAATAATTTTGACCCCGCTACCAAAGCCTTGCAGGCTCTTGCCTCCAAGACAAATACTTTGTTGCTTTGGCGGCGGGGCATTCACCTATTATTTTTCGCTATCTCATTGATATCAAGCACTCTACGCTATCTCGTAGCGAAATGTATGAATAAATCAGGTAAATCTCTACAACTATTTTCTTATTATCTTTTGAAATAATAACATCTTTAACCCCTGTTCGTCCATCATATGTAACAAAAAATTTTTTTTCATTTATCCAATTTTTAAATCGTAACTATTCTGTATCGTTTCGAATTCATAAAATGTCATGCTGAAATTACTCAACTGTTATACCTTACTCATATTCCAAAGCTTTTATAAGATCAAGATTTGCTCCATAGCCTGAATACTCGCAAACTCACCAAGCAAGCAAGACAATGACACTTCCAGCTCCAAAAACAACTCCAAGGGTTGTTAAAAATGATCTCATAAGATGCAAACGCAGACTCTTAAGACCGGTTTGAATATTGCGTATTATTTTAAAATTATTCATTATATGTACTACAATACTGCATATTGCCATTTCGCTGTGCTCCATTGCTTTAGAAATGCTAAAGACTTCCTTCGTGTCTTGTTTATTGCCATTTCGATACGCTCCATTGCTTTTAAACACACGACCATAGGGAGTGAGGCTGGAGTATACGACAGCAATGAAGCGTAGCATAATATCCTACTTTAAAGCCTCTTATCCTGCGGTCGTTTGATCGTTTATTTTTAATAATATTTACAAAATATTTATTTGAAACATCTTAAAAAAAGAAAAATCAATAGCCAATAAACACTTTGCGGGACTGGTAACCAGCTGTATATTTTCTTCATTTCATTACGAAATGCTCTGCCGAGAGCAGGAGCAAGCTTTGCTTGTTTATAACGCCTAGAGGGTTGCACTCCCGCTGGTCGTTCACCCTATGTCACCCTATGCTATTACCATATACTCCGTTGGAGTATTTAATAGGTGTTGCTTCGCAACCTATCTTCATAAATGCCTGCGGAGCTATTCCACACTGTCTAACATTCTAACGGTCTAACTAATTACATAGCTGCGTCACTCCGGCTCGAAAATTTTATCTCTTCTTTTTTTTCTCTGCGTCCTCTGCACCTCTGCACGAAAAATTCTTTTGGTTGCGGCTATGCCGCCCTACGATATTTCATAAACAATTAATCACCATTTCTTTCATTCAAATGGTATTTTTTAGCTGTAATATCTTTCTGAGTTCGTGCTCTGAAATCAAGATATACAAAAGCCCCCTCAAGACCAAAATTCTCTCTTAGCTGTCTCATAAGGTAACTCTTGTAGTTCGGCATCAAAAGTTTTGGGCTGTTAACATAAAATCTGAACCTTATAGGTTCTATCCCCGTCTGCGTTACATAATAAATTTTCAGTCTCTTGCCGCCAACATTTTGTGGATTCACTTGCTTATATGCATTTTGAATTGCTCGATTTAATATACCGGTAGGAATTTGATTAGATACTTGAGCTCCAACATGATCAATAGCATCAAGACTGCGTCTGATATTGTAACCATTTTTTGCAGAACAAAAAACTATTGGACAATGTGATAAAAAACCAATCTCCTTCAGAAGTTTGGGTCCAAATTGAGTTTGTGTCTCCTCCTGAAGATCCCACTTGTTTACCAAAACAACACAACCTTTGTAATTCTTGGAAATCAGTGTTGCAATTTTTTTGTCCTGAACTGATGGTCCCTGTAAAGCATCCAACACTAAAACAGCAACATCACATCTTTTTATGCAGTCTTCGGCTCTAAAATGACTATACTTTTCTACGGTATCTTTAATTTTACCCATTTTTCTCATACCAGCAGTATCCATCAAACAATAGTGTCGGGTCTGTTTACCGTGCCCGAATGTGAATGGTATATCAACACTATCACGAGTTGTCCCGGCAACTTCAGATACAATAAGACGGTTCTCTTGCAGAATTCTGTTTATGTAAGACGATTTTCCAACATTTGGACGACCAACAACTGCAACTTTTAATGGATTTTCTATTGTAACATTCTCAACATCAGGCAATTCAGGTACAACTGCTTCCAATAAATCGCTAAAACCTTTATTGTTTATTGCTGAAACAGGAAAAACAGGAAATCCAAACTTTGCAAACTCTGCACAGTGAGCAATATACTGTTCACTATCCACTTTATTTGCTGCAACAAATGTCTTTATTCCACTGTTTCTAACTGTCTTTGCAACTTCCTCATCAAGCATGTGAAGTCCGGCTTGTACATCAACTGTTAAGATAGCAACATCAGCATCTTCCAAAGCTGCTGTTGCTTGCGATACAATCCCTGCATCAATATGATCTTTCCGAACTGATTTGTCAATCATCGCCATACCACCGGTATCAATAAGCTCAAATCGCTGATCGTTCCATGTTACTTCTCTCATCACTCGGTCTCTTGTCACACCACTTTCGGAATGAACAATCGAAACTCTTTTACCAATCAGAGCATTGAAAATTGCTGATTTTCCAACGTTTGGACGACCAACAATTGCAACAACTCTATTTTTCTTCTTCTCTTTCATATAAATCTGAATTCCTAAACATTTACTTCAGCAAAACCCTCTACAAAATTTACAAGTTTGCCTATATTTTCAATTTCTACCTCAATCTTATCTCCATCCTTCAGAAAAACAGCCGGGTCTCTTGTAAAACCAACTCCCCCTGGGGTACCTGTCAAGATTACAGTGCCGGGAAATAATGTCATTCCGCGGGAAATATATGAAATAATTTCCGCCACAGAAAAAAGCATTGAAGCTGTATTGTCATCCTGCATAACATCACCATTCAATCGCTGGGTGATTCTAAGATTTGTCGGATCTAAATCGGTTTCAACAATCGGTCCAAGAGGACAGAATGTGTCAAATGATTTTCCTCTAACCCACTGTCCTCCATTATCGAACTGTGCATCCCTAGCTGAAATATCCTGTGCACAAGTATAACCCAAAACATAATCAAATGTCTTTTCTGCAGGAATGTTTTTTCCTGTTTTACCAATAATAACTGCCAGCTCGGCCTCGTAGTCAACATTGTCAGGATTAAAAACAGGTAAAAGTACTTTCTCATTGTGTGCTGTGACCGAGTTGGTTGTCTTCATAAAAATCACTGGATTTTCCAACTCTTCTTCTAAATCAGTCTCTTTACAATGCTCACTGTAATTCTTTCCAACAGCATAAATGTTAACTGGATTAACAGGTGTCAAAAATAATTTAATATCCGACCATTGAATTTTTTCTCCGGAATCAACTAAACCTTGATCTGTTGATTTCTGTAAATAAACATCCTGCCCCTCCACTCTGCCACACGCCTCTAATCCATCTCTTATAAATCTTACTAACTTCATCTGTTCTTCCCTTCATATATAAAATTTGTTTTTTTTACCGAGCATTGAGAATCCCTCCGGTTTAGCATTTAAAGTTTATTTGGCATTTACCCTTTACAGTTTATAATTTTTATTTGCCTGCGGAGCTATTCCACACCTGTCTAACAGTCTAACTAATTACATACCTGCGGCTTTATCACGCCGTAGTCCTGACCCTTGTCAATTAATAACTAACTGACACCATTAATCATTATGTTAGACTTCTCTGCACTAAAACACTTAATTTTCTTGTTTTTTATGATCGATTTTATTTTGTCTAATTCCTGACAATTTTATTATAAACAACTTACAATCTAATTTTACATCTGTCAACTTTTCATGAGAACGGGGACATTCGTTACACTGTCCGAGCCCATGGGACTCGGCTACAGGATGAAATTGCAATCAACCTTTAATTTACAAGACTAACGCTCTAGCTGAGTCGCTCCAGCGCGGAAATTTTATCTTTTCTCTGCGTTCTCCGTGTCTCCTCGCGAAACATTTCTTCTCTTTTTTCTTTTAATTATTTTCCCTTATGATAACAAAACATTTAGGAATTAGCCATCTTTATATTTTTTTTCAAGGATTTTTAATTCTAAATTTGGAAACTTATTATATTGCAGGAGAGTGTATGTTTAATCGATTTCTACCATTCCATAACAACCCAAATCAACAAAACCGGAAGTTGATATATGAACTGTTAAATAATGTGTATCGTTGGAATATTCTTGCAGATCTATAATAACACTTTTGCCGCGGGAAATTTCCTTTCCATCCAAAAACCATATTGGTTTCTTTAATGTTTTATTGCTATCAGAATCTTTGATAACATAACTTGCAGAAATTTTTTCTCCATTTTTTTCAAGTATAATTTCAACGGGAGTTTTTCCTCCCCATGGAGATACCAGAGCATCGCCTATAAAAAGTTGCTGCAAGGGACAATAAGTCGCTTGATAAAAGGACTCTATTGCTGCACAACCTGCCTGATAAAAATACCAGAAGTAACTGGTTGGAAATTTTTGCCATATTGCATATGGTTCTGTAACGGTTCCACTTGCAAGGGTTGCTCCGTCTCTCAACCACTCAGAAACCTTGGTTTGAGATTTAGTCTGAAATCGTGCACCAAAACTAGTAAGATTATCTACCATAGATCCCGGCAGATAATTGCATCCTGTATCTGTTTTCATAGATGCTTTACCAACCCATATACCCAAAACATTATCAGCAGAACTGTCCGGAAGCTGACTCTGAACTACAGTTTTTATACCCGCATCATTCAGAGTTTTTACCCCACCTTTAACTTGCCATATTCTGCAGGTTGTTCTGACATTACTGTTGGTAACAAAATATACATCCCCACTTGGATAGGTCCTATCGCCTTTTAAACCTTTGTCCAAATAGTCATAAACTTCACTAACAGTATTACCTTCTGCACCAATATAGCCGAGCATCATGGACAGAATGGGCTTCCCCTCTTTTTCAATGTGCTTCATTGCATATGAAAAACTTTTGGGATCAAGAAGACTACCTCTAGCCAAAGGACCTCCATAATATTGAGACTTATAATATCCTCCTTTAACAACATTTTTCCCTTCAGGAAATTTGTTTTTTACAAAAGTTAGACCTGTAATCGAAACCTGTGGACTGGTAGTGATTGTCGTGGGAATATCAACCGAATAAATCCACCCAACTATTTTGTCTTCTAAACCTCGTTCTGAAATCTCTTTATTTACAACATTCCAAATATCTTCGGTAAAAGTTTCAGGTGATATTTCAACCGGAAATGTACCCGAAGAAGATTTAAAAGATATCTCTACAATATTGTCGGCTGGAATCTTTCGCTGTTCACAATATTTCGTTGCAATTGCATGGGAATTAGTCGACTCACGATTAACAACCACTAACAACTCATCTGGAAATATTGCAAATAGGAAATTAGTACAAAAAATAATAAAAATAAAAATATTTAATTTAAACATATATCAACCTGACAAAGTTACCCTAACTTATGCCATCAACCTAACTGGATGATTCTTCTAAAATACTCTTGGCTTTTTCACGAACAGCTAAAATTCTTCCAAAACTTACACTGATTTTTGAAATTCCAATATCTATGAACTTTTGAGTATACATCGGATCACCTGCCAGCTCTCCGCAAACTGACAAATGTTTGCCTGCCTCTTTGGCTGCATCAGCTATGCTCTTAATTAAACTCCATAAAACCGGTTTGTCAGGATTATAGTCATAGGCAACCTTGTCATTATTTCTGTCAACAGCAAATAAATGTTGAATTAAATCATTAGTCCCTATACTCCCAAAATCGGCAACTTCAAAAAACTCCTTTGCATCCAAACAAGCACATGGTACCTCAAACATTATACCATGATGAATTTCTCCATAATCCAAATCAGAAATAAACTTTTCAAACTGTGCTTTTATCTCTAAAAACTGAGGAACATCAATTATCATTGGATACATCACGTATATAGTACCATGAACAGATGCTCTCGCCAGTGCTCGTGCCTGTGTTCTTGTAATTTCAGGCTTCTGTAATAACAGTCTTGTTCCTCTCCAACCTAATGCCGGATTGTTCTCCTTAGGCATACTAATAAACGGTAGTGTCTTATCGCTGCCGATATCAAACATCCTGAAAATAACAGGACCATTTTTTACCTTCTTAACCACTGATGCATATCTTTCATAAAGTTCATCTTCTGTCAGCAGACGCCCCATAGCAATAAGTTCAAACTCTGTACGATAAAGTCCTATTCCTTCTGCCCAGGCTGCCAAAGGACTGTCAAGTTGAGAAGAAAAACTAAGATTACCCATGACTCTGTAACCGGCAACAGGCTTGAAATCATTGTAATCAAGCTCTTCATTCACTAGCTTTGAGTTGATCTTTTGGGCAATTGTCTGTTCTGTAGGCCAGACTATGACTTCTCCTTTAAAACCATCAATCAAAACTTCGGTATTATCTTCCAAAGTTGCATAAACATTCTGAATGCCACTGACTGCCGGAATCCCCATCCCTCTAGCCAAAATAGCTGCATGGGAATTCATTCCACCCTTCTCTGTAATAAATCCTTTAACAGTTGCAGTATCAACAAGCATTGTCAACGAGGGTGTCAGCTCTCTGGCGACAACGATGCTGGAAGCTCCAATCTTCTTGCCCTGATCGTGCTTGGTTGGATGAAATTGTGAAACATTTGAATAATTAAGAAGTAAACGATCTTTTATGTCTGAAAAGTCGCTGGCTCGCTCACGCATGTGCTCATTTTCAAAACTTAAAAGTTTGTTCTCAAATGTTTCAAAAACCTGCGAAATGGCGGCTTCTGCATTCATCTTTTTCTCTTTGATAAGCTTGGTAATTGTACCATAAACAACATCATCGCTTAACATTAAAATCTGTGCTGAAAAGATCCCCGCCTCTGCAGAACCAATATTAACTCGAACCTCTTCTTCTAAATCTGAAATCTGCTTCTTAGTCAAATCAAATGCTTCTATAACTCTTTGAAGTTCTTTTTCAACAGCTGATGAACTGTCAAGTGAATATGAAGGAACATCAAGTGTCTGATCTTTATCCAGACGACAAACCCTAGCAACTTCAACTCCTTCACTGAGACCTACCCCGTTTAGCTTCATTTCTAATTTTATATTCTTGTCATTCACAAAATACCTCAAAACTATACTTATATAATTACATTTGAATGTTGTTTATATCATCTATGTAAAAAAAATACAAGAATAACCTTTTTAAAACAACTATTTTTTTACTATATTTCCAATAAAATTGATAATATGATAACCTTGCAAACCCCTTAAACAAAAAAACAGAATGAGATAACCTAAGGCGACAAGACGTGAAACAAGCAAGAAAATGAAAAGGGGCTTTAGATTTCCAACAACAATGAGCATAGCTAGAACATTGCAAGAATGAAACGCTGTAAAGATGTGAGACCCTGTTTTTCTGGTTAAATGCCCTTTTCGGTCGGCGGGGACGCCAACCCTCCCGGTTAAAATTGCAATCTAACATTAGTCTGTAAGGTTCACATGGGAGGGAGAACCCCTCCGTCCTCGTTCCTCGGACACCTCCCCTAAACAGGGGAGGAGCTAATACGTCCTCGGCGTCCGCATTAAAAAACTTTTTGTTTTCATATTTTTTCATCTAACTTTCTAACCTGTTTTTATAATGCTGCAATCTCTTTGACTGACAATAGAATGCAATTCTATCTATGGTCGGAGTTAGTATATTGACCGCCAGGAATGCAAATGCAATGCCCTCCGGCCACCATGTATATTTCCTTATAAATGCGTTAATTACGCCCGCTATAACCCCGGCAATAATTCTACCTGTTTTTGATTTTGGCGTTGTTCTTAAATCTGTAGCAATATATACAGCAGAAAATATTACAGAGCCTGTTAAAATGCTGTAAAGCGGTGGATTACCCAGAAAAAATGATGTTACAAAAAATGTTCCTACAAAAAACAATGGACAACGCCAGTCCAAAACTCCTTTTTTCCACAAAATGAGTCCCAAAATAATTGAAATAAAAGGAAGAGTATCTGCCGGAGATCCATGTATATAGGTATAGAATGAGTCAGCCGGTGTTGTTATTGTCCCCGTAATTATTTTTATTATAGGAAAAGTAACTTCTTCATATTTTAGAAGAGTAAGCGGTGTTGCTGTTGTTATTGAATCCACAACACCCGGTTTTGTCCAATTCTGTATTGCATCAGAAAAGTAAAACATTAAAAACAGTCTGGCAACCAGCATCGGATTTAACCTGAGAGCCTGTTTATCGACCATAAACTTACAGAATAAAAGAGCTAATGTTAAAGATGTCAATACTGCAACAGGCGGCATTTTTGCAGGAATACTTAAAACCAGTAAACCTGTTGTTATGCCTGCACTAACTGTAGGTATTTTAAACTTCCCGTCACTTAGAAAAGAATATACAATCTGCAAAACAAACGCAAAACATATATATAAAAAGTATGTCAGTAAATATGGTAAGTTATTGTAATAAACTGCATATATTGAGGCTTGTATACTGATTGCCAGAAGAACATAAATCATCATTTTTTCTGTGGAAGGTCCTGTTCTGTAGAATGGTGCTTTCATGATTTTCGCTCCTCTCTTATAATATCTGCTAAGGGAATATCGGATGGACATACGGCAGAGCATGCTCCGCACAAAAAGCATTCATTTAACTGTGTATGAAAAGCTTTCGACTGCATTTCCCCGGTTCTTATTCTTCTTGCCAATTCAATTGGATGCAGTCCAAGAGGACATATATCATTGCAGGAGCCGCAAGCTGTACAAGGAAGCTCATTGCGCAGTAAACGTTTTGTATCTGTCACAATAGTAATTGCAGTAGTATTTTTATCAATGGTTGAATCTAAAGATAGTTCCTGTCCCATCATTACGCCTCCAGCAATAATACGTTTTTTATCCATATCTATATTCAACGATATTATATCAATAAAATCTTTCAATACAGTTCCAATAGGTACAAACCACTCCTTGCTGCTCTTGTTATCCATATCAATAACACTTATTGGCCTTTCTGTGATCGGCATACCACTCTTCAAGCTCTTTCCAACAGAATAAATTGTTGTTGTATTATGAACTAAAAAACCTCTTGTTGAAGGAAACTCACCTGCCGGCAAAGGCTTTTTGGTAAGCTTTCCAATAATAAGTCTCTCCGCCCCTCCCGGATATCTGTCTGACATCGTTAATATCTCTCCATCCCAAAGAGAACGAATTTGTTTTAAAAAAGATTTTTTTACAGCAAGTATAACATTTTTTATATTTAAAGCCTCCTGCATTGCTTTTGCACCATCCAAAACATTTTGTGTACAGTGCAGCAATAGAGATTGGTCAACAGAAGCATATGGTTCACATTCAACAGAGTTTATAACGAGCGTATCTATATCTTCTGATATTTTCCACTTTATAGCCGAAGGGAAACCAGCCCCACCCATTCCTATAAAGCCATTCTGTATTGCAAAATCAACGGGGGTATTCCGCAAAAACTCTGCGTTATCAACTTTAGAAACATCATCTGTATCAGATGTATTCCGGCAATCAACGACTATTATATCATCAGTAACAGATGAAATAACTCCTGCCAGCCCTGCATGTAGTGTCTGCCATCTGCCTTTAGCAACCGGAGCTCCTTTTGAGACAGTTTCTCCAAGTTTTACGCATGAACGAAGACCCTTATACATATATTTAAGAGTCTTAGGCTGCTTAGGCAACCTTTGAGGTTTTTCCACCTCTCCTGCCTTTGATTTTACAACTCTGTTCATTCTTTTTTCCTATATTTATTATTAATTTCGGTTCTTTCGAGGTTTCTGTGGGCAAACCTTTTGTTCGCCCCGGCAACTAAAAGAAATAAGACAGCTGATTTTCAACGTAACATGTTTTAGATTAGTAGCTGGGTCGCTATTTTATTATTAATATTACCCGGGTTTCACCCGGGGCTATTCAAGTTTGACTGCTCCGCAGTCTTTAAAACCACGGAGTGATTTAATTTCTGTAGCCCGTATGTAATGCGGGGTCAAACTTCAATCACCCATAAAAAGTACGAAAAAGTCTTAATTTCTAACTTTTTTCTGTTCAAGAGTCTCTTTTGATTCTTTTATAGGAACAGCAATTGTTTTTTCTGGTTTTGGATTTTTCTGCAATTTTTCCAGCAATTCTTTAGAGAGGATATTCCCATTAAGGTAAACAGCATTGTGATAGCGCGTTGCTCCTGTTATGGCATCTATCTTCATATGCTTCTGCTTCGGTGAAAAAATTTGTTTTCCTTTTATATCATTAACAGCACTCTTTACATTATCATTTTTTTTCTTATCTTTAATTTTATCAAGATCCTTAACTTTTGCGTCAGATATTATAAAATTATCACCACTCTTTTTTACGGCAACACATATTGTAATTACAGAATAACTCTTAAATTCTTTAGAGTTAACAGCAACAACCGGTTTGTTTTCTTTTGAAAAACCAATATAAGTATTATCGGGCAAAACCATGTAAGTTGCAGCCCCGGCATCTCTCAACATCTCAATTTCCATATTGTTTTTTGCTTTAGTCTGTTCTTTTGCAAAAAGAATTATAGGTAGTGCTGCTATCAATATTGCGATTTTCAGTCTGTTCATTATTGTTCCTTTATTTTATTGTTTTTGTATAAATAACCGCAGAATTTTTTATTATTTTTCATGTAACGTATAATAATATGTATTAGTTATACTCAATATATCATTATTTTGCAATTTTTTTCTTATTTTTTTTTCATACCTCCCTGTTTTTCCGGTTGAACACCCTTTTTGGCGGGGTCACGGACCCCGCCCCTACAGAAACCATTTGCAATCAAACATTTAGGTTTGATTTCAGCATCCGCAACTGTAGGGTCGGGGTCACGGACCCCGCCGAAAAAGACGTTTAACCAGAAAAAAACAGTAACTTCTAATTAACTTCGTATTTATGATTGCATTTTTCAATGTTATTTGAAATAATCAAACAATTATTTAGAGATGTAAATTTTTTGATTTAACGATTAACCAAAAAAGGGTGTTTAAGCAGTAAAGCTTGTGTTATGAACGACTTAAAACAATTTGACGTGCTTGTTGTGGGTGCCGGACATGCAGGTTGCGAAGCGGCTTTAGTTGCTGCACGCAGAGGAAGCAGAACAGCACTTGTAACAATGGACAAAAATAAAATAGCCGTTTTATCATGCAATCCGTCAATTGGCGGAATAGCAAAATCTCATCTTATATTTGAAATAGATGCTTTGGGTGGCGAAATCGGAAGAAACGCCGATTATACTGGAATTCAGTTTAGAACCCTAAATACTCGAAAAGGACCGGCCGTCAGAGCTAATAGAGTTCAATGTGACAAAGTTGAATATACAAGACGTATGGCAAACGTTATTAACTCAACAAAAAATTTAACTGTTATAGATGGTTGTGCAGCAAAAATTATAACAGAAAACGGCAAACTGACAGGAATAGAACTTAAAGACGGCTCCCCTATTAAATCAAAAACAGTTGTTATAACAGCTGGAACTTTTTTAAACGGAACAATACATATAGGAAAGGAGACTGTACACTCCGGACGTCTAGGTGAAAAGTCAGCAAGATCCTTAACTCAATCTCTTGCAGGCTTCGGAATAAAGTCAGAAAGACTTAAGACAGGAACTCCTCCAAGAATTGATAAAAAATCTGTTGATTATTCAAAGCTGGCAATACAACCGGGCGAGGAACCTCCTCCATTTTTTTCCTGGCAAGCTGAACAAAATAGAAAATCGGGAAAGAATACAGGTGAAAGCAGATTGTTCCACGTGGAACAATCGTCTGATTTTGCACCATGGTTTCCCGGAACAAACCAAATTCCATGCTGGCTTGGACATACAAACAGTAGAACTCACGACATTATAAGAGATAATTTAAATAAAAGTTCTCTGTATGGTGGACAAATCAGCGGAACAGGAGTTCGTTACTGCCCATCTATCGAAGATAAAATCGTAAGATTTTCAGACAAAGAATCACATCATGTTTTTATTGAACCGGAAGGCAGAAATACAAATCTTATATATCCCAACGGTCTGTCATGCAGCTTGCCTAGAGATGTGCAAGTTGAAATGGTCAGATCTGTTGAAGGACTTGAAAATGCTGAATTTATTGACTGGGCTTATGCAATTGAGTATGATTTTTTTGATCCAACTCAATTATATCACTCTTTAGAGTCAAAAAAACTGGAAAATTTATACTTTGCTGGTCAGGTAAACGGAACAACAGGTTATGAAGAAGCGGCTGCACAAGGATTTATGGCCGGTTTAAATGCATCAAAACGCATAAATGATGAAAAACCTCTGGTTTTTAAACGTAGTGATTCATATATTGGTGTATTAATTGACGATCTCGTTATTAAAGGTACAGATGAACCATATCGAATGTTCACAAGTAGAGCAGAACATAGGTTAATACTTCGACAAGATAATGCATGCTTCAGAATGCTTCCTTTTGCAAAAGAAATTGGTATTGTCTCTGAAAAATATATTAATTATATAGAAAAATATGATAAAAATGTAAATGCAGAAATAAAAAGACTTGAATCTGTTAAAGAATCAGGCTCAACTTCTGCAATTTATCTGAAAAGACCTCAAATAACATATAATCAACTTGAAAATAAAATTGATTTACCTCAAAAAATAATAGATCAAGTTGAAATTCGTATAAAATATGAGGGATATATTAAAAGAGAGTTTTCTAAAATAAGAGAACTGGATGATTTAGAAAAGATAAATATTCCAAAAAAACTTGATTTCTGGAAAATTAAGGCACTTAAATATGAGTCTTGTGAAAAGTTATCGCAATTTAAACCTGAAAATTTGGGACAGGCATCTAGAATTTCAGGTATAACACCGGCAGACATTGCCGTATTGGCTGTTTGGCTGAAAAAAGAATTCTCAAAATAATTGTTCCACGTGGAACAAACTTATCTTCAAAATTATACCTTTTACATATAAAAAATCAATAGCCAATTACCGCTTTGCGGGCCTGGTAAGACAGCTGTATATTTTCTTCATTATATTTTCCGCCTTCACAGCAAGCTGTCTAGAGCATGACGCAGACGAAATGCTCTGCCGAGAGGAGGCAAATTTTTATTTATTTATTAAACCAGGGCGTTGCCTTGGGCTAGTATATTCTGGTATGGGACATTCGCTACGCTTCCCGCAGACGGGACCAGCAAAGCTAGCTTCATCCTATTAGCTCTATCATTAGTGGCTAAAGCCTCTCTCAGGTTCGAGTCAGCCCGCTCAATTCCACAGCACTCGTGGCGTAGCCTAAGAGAGACTTCAGCCCTAAAAAATAAATTAATAGGCTGGAGCAACGAAGTGGCAATTGTTTATTCAAAATTAGATGTTTGACGGCTAACTTGTTAGTCTTTCAAAGCGGGATTCGACGTTCTTAATACATTTTTATTTTTCTCTGCGTCCTCTGCGTTTCTGTGTAAAATTCTTTTACTTGTCTGCCTTCGGAGCTAGTCCAAACCTGTCTAACATTCTAACTAATTATATACCTCCGGAGCTTTCCAACATTAACCATTATCATAGGCTTGCGCAATGCTCACATAACAAACACTATATTAAATGAATAGGGGAGACTATATGTGTATTAAAAAAATTTAATAACGATTATATTTCATACGTTTTGTGTGATTTATTTTTCTTATTTTTATAACCAAATGTTTGTTATCAAATAATTTAATTTTATATACAAATACTATTTAGTACGAAAACAGCAATGATATTTAAAATTAATATTTTACAACAATGATTAAAGGTTTAACCATTTGTAAGTTGTTTGTTAGCATATGTTTATGGTTTTTATAAAAATAATATAGTACAACATAAGGACGCATAGAAGAGCCACCGCTGCATACGGGGTGGACAGGAAAGAGTTTTGGCAAAAAAAGGCATAGGGGCGGGCATATACGCATGTCTGCGTTCGTGCATAGCTTAGGGCGACACAGCCGCTTGTCTGCGTGAATACACGCACAGGCAGGCAACCAAAAAAATTCTTTTGAAAGGTTTATAAAAGAACACGGATGACGCTGATAGGCTTTTCATTGCACTTCCCGCAGGTCGGGACTAGTAAACTAGCTGTCGAAAACTCCAGTCTACCTCCCGTTGGTCGGTCACTTACAGATGTTCGCACATATAAAAGATTATATAAATAATTATTAGCGATAATCCTTAAAATCTGTGTCATCTGCGTTCCCAAAAAAGGAAAAGTTGACAGCCAAGCTACTAACTTTTGCCAGAACCATGAGAGATAAGAAAAACCCGGTAAAGAAAGGAGAACTTTACCGGGTTTAGGTGTGTATTTGTATGTTGTATAAACTATTTAAGCTGTTTAATCTGTTCTGCTGTAAAATTTTTCTTCATTAATATTATTGCATCAATTTTTAATTTTGCAATTTTTATTTTTAAATCACCAATTTCATCTACTAGCTTATAAATTTCTTTTTCATTTAAATTTTCATCCATTAATAACTTAAGCTGCTTTTCAGCTAATTTATTAATTTTTTTACAGTAATTTTTTTCTTTAATGTCTAAGTCACATAGCTTGTTTTTAATCTCTTGTGCTTTTTTTTCACTTATACCAATCTTATACATAGCTTCAAAAGAACAAATCTTATTCAAAATACTTTTCTCTAGTTCTGATGCATTTTTTATATTACAAACAGTGTTTGTTCCAAATTCTTTTGTAATTATCTCTACTTTATCATTTCCATAAGAAAAAATTGTTATTAATGAAACTACTGCTATTAATGATTTCTTTATATTCATATAAATTCCAAAATAATTTTAAGTTATTATATTAATCTTAACGATAAATATAACTTCTTTATTTTATTTTTTTTTACTTAGATAAGTTTTCTTTTATTTTTATAACTGATTTTCTTATTGAATCATCATTTTCAATGAGATTTTCAACAGTTTTGCATGCATGAATTATTGTAGCATGTGTTTTCCCAAATGCATTACCTATCTCCGGTAATGATGCTCTTGTTAAATCTCTGCAAAGATACATAGCAATTTGTCGAGGAACAGCAATAGACCTTGGTCTTTTATTGCTTGTCATGTCTGCAAGCCTTATATCGAAGAATTCAGCCACGGTTTTTTGTATTGTACCAAAGTTAAGATCAACAGTACTCTCTTTATCAATAACATCTTTAAGAAGATTTTCAACATCGCTGAGAGATAATTCCTTTTCGGTAAAAGATTGAAAAGTTATAACTTTAATTAAAGCACCTTCCAATCTTCGTACATTTGATGTAATATTTTCTGCAATAAAGTTTATTATTTCTTCACTAACCCTAGGGTTGGAATCAGCCTGTTTATTTCTCAAAATAGCAATTCTTGTTTCAATATCCGGCATTTGAAGCTCTGTGGTTAATCCCCATTCAAATCTTGAAATTAATCTATTCTCTAACCCTTGAATTTCACTTGCCGGACGATCGCTGGTTAATACAATCTGCTTATTGGAGTGGTGCAGGGTATTAAATGTATGAAAAAATTCTTCTTGAATTCTCTCTCTGCCGGCTAAAAATTGAATATCATCAATTAACAAAATATCAATACTTCTATATTTTTTTCTAAAGTCACTTGTTGTATTTGTCTGAATACTTTTAATATACTCATTTAAAAAATCTTCCGAGGATGTATAATAAACTTTTGCACTTACATCGTTATCTTTTATATAATTGCCTACTCCATGCATAAGATGTGTTTTACCTAAACCTACACCACCATATATAAAAAGTGGATTATATGCTTTGCCGGGGGCATTAGCAACACCCATACAAGCTGCATGTGCAAAATTATTTGAATTACCTACAATAAAATTATCAAATTTTAAACTGTCATTTATACCTGTATTAAGTTTACTAGCTTTTGTTTTCTTTATTGGAATCTTTGAAATTAATTTCTTTTTTTCTGTTTTAGATTCTTTATCTTTTATTTCATTACTTACATCAAATCTTACAACATAATTTTTCCCTGATGCCAGAGATAGTGCATCTTGTATTATATCTTTATAATTTTCGTTTAACCAGCTTTGATAAAAATCGTTATCAACAGTTAAAATATAACTGTTATTTTCTATTTTATGTGGCTTTGCAACCATAATCCATCTCTCATATACATCCTTGTTTAATAATTTCTGTAAGTGAGAACATGTTGTATCCCAAAGTTTTATAATATCTTCTGTCATTTTATCCAAAAATTCATGTAAGTTCTTTATTTGTAAACAGTTAAAAACTAATTTAATTTGTTTTAATATTAATATAATACTAATTTCTTCTATTTTTAGATTTTTTTTATTTAAAAAAATTAAACCTTTTTTCCCTTAAAACAGTTATACTAAAGTATAATATTATAAAAAATTCAAGAAAAATATATATTAACAAGTTTTTAAATTTTACCCTCTTTTAAGTTATTTTTTTTTTTATAAATTTTTGTTTTCTCAAATATAACAATTTTTTTTTGGGGTTTTTACCCTTAAACAAAAAAAAGGATAGCAAATAATATATGCTATCCATATAAAAAAATTCTTCATTTTATAATCCAGAAAATGGTTGCCGAACAGGGATTTGAACCCCGACTAAATGATTCAGAGTCATTTGTGCTACCATTACACTATTCGGCAATTAAAAATTTGAAACTAAATTATATATTTAGTCAAGTCTCATCGGCATGATAACACATAAAAATGGGATGTCGCACTTAATTACTCCCGCACTTAGATTATCTGTAAATTCTAAGTAGATATCATCACTTGTTAAATTTTTCAATGCATCCATCATAAATATAGGATTAAAACCAATAACTGTTTTATCATCACTGTACTTTATTGGAATATTTTCCTGGGCTTCACCAATTTCAGGTGATGTTATAGATAGCTGCAGACTATTATTTTCAAATTGCAATTTAACAGAAATAGTTTCAGTATTAATAATAAGTGATACACGTCGGATGGCTGCCAAAAGATCTTCTCTTGAAATTTGAACTCTTTTTTCACATTGAGTTGGAATAACCTGCTTATAATTTGGATAAATACCATCAATAAGTTTGGATACCATTATAACTTCATCAAATTCAAACATTATCATGTTGTTTTTTACATAAATTTTAAGTTCGCTATCTTCATTTTGTAATATATGAAGTAGATAGTTAACTGTCTTATTTGGAATTATAACATCATTCTCCGCTTCCTTAGGAAATTCCATCTCCTGCTCAATTAAAGATAATCTTCTGCAATCGGTTGCAACCATTGTTAATTTTTCATCTTTAAATTGCATAAATACACCACTTAAAGTTCTTCGAGTCTCATCTGTTGATGTTGAATATGCAATTTTCTTAAGCATCTCTTTAAAAACTCCCTGCTCTATAACAAAAGAAAACTCGCCATCAAGCTCAGGAAATTCAGGAAAATCAGATTCAGGAAGACCAATTATTTTGAATTTAGAAGAATCACAAACTACTTCAGAAACATTATCTTCATTAGATTCTATATTTATTTCATCAGAAGGTAGCTCTTTTATAATATTTAAAACTCTTTTCACAGGAACAGTAGTTGATCCTTCTTCTTCAACGTTTGCTGTAAAAGATGATCTTATACTTACATCTATATCTGTTGTTGTAAAAGATATCTTGTTATTACTTGCCGATATAAGTACATTACCTAAAACGGGAATAGTGTGACGCATTCCAACAATACTCTGTACTACCTGTAAACTATCTAAGATAGTATTTTTATCTGCCATAAATTTCATAATTACATTTTCTCCAAATAAAAAATTATAAGTTTGTAATATTACATTAAAAGTATTTAAAGTCAAGCTTGTATTTTATATTTTGATAAGATTCCCTGTTTTTCTGGTTAAATGCTGTTTTCGGCAGCCCCGCCCTTACTTTTATTCTTAGAAATCCAAAGAGAGGGCGGGACGTCCCTACAGTTGCTCATGATGTAAATAACCCTCAACCATTGATTTGCAGTTTTTTGTAGCCCAGCTATTACAAAAATAAATTACTCTAAAATTATAAATTAAAGTCCATAACATAGTAGCTGGGGTGACACCGCTTTTAAAATACTTTTTCCATCCAGCCTTGCGGGATCACCCAAAAAGGTGAAATTCAAAAAGTAAATCATTGATTTCATCAATTAAACCTAATAAATGAAAGATATGAACATCATACTAATTATAATATAATTAAATAATATATATTAAGTAGTATTATTATGTTTGTTAATAAGTTTATATAGTATATAACACTCTATATTTAAACATTTTATACCCCCTTTTTAAATGTTAATAAGCTATTAATACTTTTTTAATAACTACTGTGTTATGAACAGCCTGTTAGTTGTTCCATACTAATTAACACCTATTAACAATTTTATGTTCAGCTTATTAACACCTAAAAAATGAAAAAGTATTTGTTTGAAATAATAATAAATATTAAATAAAAAAGCCAGTTAAAAATTTTAATATTGATTTATTAAAGTATAATATGATATTGTAGATTTATTAAAAATTTAATCATTTAAAAATTATAGAGAAAAATATGAAAAAACAAATTAGAATAAAAAGCTTTAATACGTACTCTGCAAAAAGAAAATATCCATTTTTTCTAGCAATTATAATTGTTTTGGCAATTATTTCTGTTATTGTTTTGGCAAGTATTTATTCATCAAAGGATAAAAATACAAAACAAGATGAAAAAATATCGAAAGCACCTGATGTTATTGAAAACAATAATGAAATAGATAAAAATAATTTTAAACCTATAGAAGTTGAAAATAATAACACTAAGAATAGTGAAAACTATGAAATATATGACGTAGGTTCATATATATCGGAGGCTGAAAGATTGGAAAAAAATGGTAAATATGTTGAAGCAAGAAATATATATAAAAATATTTTAAATAAAAAAATGTCACCTCAAAACTTAAATACCATTCAGGAAAAGTATGGGGAAATAAACACGAAGCTTCTTTTAACTCCTCTTGATTTTGAAGGTAAAGAAGCTTATGTTGTTAAATCAGGTGACTCTCTTGATAAAATTGCAAGAAAATTTGGAACAACAGTTGATTTATTGCAAAAAAGTAATATGATTGACAATCCAAATAGAATTCAGGTAGGCGACAGATATAAAATTTTTAATGGAGAATTTGAAATTAAAATAAATAAAGAAAAAAGAGAGCTTTATCTATTTTTAAATGGAGAATTTTTCAAAAAATATGACATAACAATAGGAAAATATGACAAAACACCTTCCGGAACTTTTAAAATTTATGATAAACAAAAATTTCCTGTATGGTGGCATCCTGACGGACGACAAATACCTTATGGTGATCCGAACAATATACTAGGAAGCCGTTGGATGGCAATAAAAGCTACCGGCGATACATTAAACGTTAGTGGATATGGAATTCATGGATCAGCTGATGGTAGTGAAATGGGGCAGGCTGAGAGTGCCGGCTGCATAAGAATGAGAAATAGTGATGTTGAAGAACTCTATATGATTATTCCCAATAATATAGATGTAAATATTGTTGAAAAATAAATATAGTTTATATATTTAAATGTTATAATATGTACACCATCTTTAAAAATATTAAATAAAAAATCGTAACTTCTCAAAAACTTTTCAAAAAAATATGCCGTAAGTTAAAAAAAATGGAAATATTTCTTTTTTTTTGTTGCAAAATTATGATATGTA
>CAYTUX010000087.1:0-13557 GCA_964441455.1 uncultured Victivallales bacterium
TTTTTCTTGTACATCCCCCCATACTTTTAATATATTGCAGCTATATATCAATAATCTTGCTCAGCGGTTGATCAAAGACTTATTGAGAAGTTACAAAAATAGAGAAAAAAAACAGAATGAGTAATAGTAAAATTGGAGTTGCCGTTATCGGCACCGGCAGTAGGGCATATTATGTTGTAAAGAACTTGCTTAATGACTCAGGTGGGAATGTTGAGATTCGAAGGGTTTTTGATCCGGATTTGGATGTTGCGAAGGATAGCGTTGAATACTGGGGCGGGACAGCAGAAATTTGTAATGATTATCAGAGTGCTGTTAATTCAGATGACATTGATTGGGTGATGGTTTTTTCTCCAAATGTATATCATTGTGAACATGTCTGTTATGGTTTTGATTGTGGCAAAAACGTATTTTCGGAAAAGCCGCTTGCTACTTCAATTGAAGACTGCGAGCAGATTTACAAAAGTTATAAAGAGAGTGGGAAGCTTTTTGCTACCGGTTTTGTTTTAAGATATGCACCTATTTATGTAAAGGTTAAAGAGTTACTTGATGAAAAATATATTGGTGAGATCATAAGTATTGATGCAAATGAAAATATTGCACCAAGTCATGGTGCTTATATTATGCAGAACTGGAGAAGACGTAAGGAACTGGCAGGTCCTCATATTCTAGAAAAATGCTCTCACGACATGGATTTATTGAACTGGTTTGTTGGTTGTCTTCCTTCAAAGGTTGCATCATTCGGCGGAACAGATTTTTTTATCCCAGAGAATAATCATTTTATGGATAAGTTTAAAAACAGTAATGGCGATACAATATTTGGTGGTTGGAAGGATCCGCATAAGGTGTCAACACCTTTTAAGTCTGACAAGAATTTGATGGATAATCAGGTTGCGATTATTCAATATCGGAACAATGTTCGGGTAATGTTTCAGGCAACTATGTCAAATGCAATTCCTGAGCGACGGATGTATTTTTCAGGCACAGAGGGTACGATAATTGCTGAATTATACTCATCAACATTACGTTACAAGCGTCATGATTCCAATGAGGTTGCAATTAGTTTTGGCGGAGATGGTCATGGCGGGGGAGATAGTTATATTATGAAAGAGTTATATAAGTCTATGTCACAGGGAATGGAGCCGGCCTCAAGTGGTGATGAAGGTTTGGAAAGTTCCGTTCTTGCAATGGCAATTGATCAGGCTGCAGAAAATTTATCTATTGTAGATTTAGAGCCGGTATGGAAATCAATGAACAGATAGGATTTTACATATGAACAAAGAAGAGTTTTTAAAAAGTCTGCCTGATCTTTTAACTTTTAATGATGGAACAAAAGTTGAAAATAGAATTGATTGGCAGAAAAGAAGATTAGAAGTTTATGAAGCTATTATTCCGGTTCAATATGGTGAACTTCCTCCCGCACCAGATAATATCAGTTTTGAATTACTGAATAAAACCTCATCATATATTGATTCAGTAGAGTCATATATGAGTGGTCGGATTCGTTTTGACTTGGAAAAGGAGATGACTTTTGGTTTGAACTTGTATCTTCCACATGGTGAAGGACCTTTTCCTGTTGTTATATTTGGAGATGGCTGTTGGCCAAGGTATACATCCAACGAAGTTATTGATGAGGTCGTAGGACGTGGATATGTTTTTGCAATATTTAATCGTTGTGAACTTGCAAAAGACGTTATGAAGGATAATGCTCAAGATATCGGGTTGTATGATGTGGCTCCTCAAGGCAACTATGGAGCACTTGCCGCATGGGCATGGGGATATCACAGAGTTGTTGATGTTTTAGCTGATATGCCATTTATTGATTCACAGAAAATTTCCATTACCGGACATTCTCGCGGAGGGAAAACAGTATTGCTTGCTGCTGCAACAGATGAGAGAATTGCATTGGTTGCTTCTAATAATTCAGGTGCCGGTGGTGCAGGATGTTATCATTGGCTTGACCCTGATGCTGAGAAAATTGAGAATCTGCTTGAAAATTTCACCTATTGGTTTGCACCATCTTTTTCAGATTGGATTGGCAAGGAGCTTGAGCTTCCATTTGATCAGCACTATCTTAAAGCATTGATTGCGCCTAGGGCACAAATTAATATGACAGCAAATGGTGATTTGTGGGCAAATCCTGAAGGAACAAGAATTACTTATGAAGCAGCTATGAAAGTATATGAACTTTTTGATGCAAAAGATAAGTTTAAATTAACACATCGAGAAGGCGGACATGCATATAAACCGGAAGATTGGAAAAGATTTTTAGATTTTGCTGATATACAACTTGAAAATAGGTAGTCATTTTTTAAGGACTTTAAAGACCTTAAAGTCTTTAAAGACATGCTTTACTGGAACGTCAAACCATAACAAAAAGGAAAACAATGAAGAAGTCGGCTTTTATTTTGGGAAAAGGTAATTTTGAAAGAATTTATGGAGGTTCAAACTTTGATGCTGTTTCAGAGATGACAGATGTTGTCGGAAAACCAATGACAAGTGACGAGGCTTTTGAAAATGCAGAATTACTACGGGATGTGGAAATTGTTTTTTCAGGTTGGGGAGCACCAAAGCTTTCAAAAGATTTTCTGAATATAATGCCTAACCTGAAAGCTTTCTTTTATGGTGCAGGTTCTATTCGAGCTATTTTGACAGATGAGTTTTGGGAAAAAGATATAATTATTACAAGCAGTTATGCTGCAAATGCAGTTCCTGTTGCAGAGTATACAGTGGCTCAGATTGTCTTGTCTTTAAAAAGATTCTGGTTTTATGCTTTTGGTGTAAAAAGAACAGGAACATATATGCAGAAAGAAGAAGATAAAATGCCCGGAGGATACGGAACTACAATTGGTCTTATTTCTCTTGGAATGATAGGTTCTATGGCTGCTGAACGCCTGAAATTTTTTGATGTTAATGTTGTTGCTTATGATCCATTTGCTTCACAGGAAAAGGCGGACAGTCTTGGTGTTAAGTTAGTTGACTTGGATGAGCTTTTTAAGTATTCTGATGTAGTATCTCTGCATGCACCCAATATACCTTCAACTCAGAAAATGATTAAACCCGAGCATTTTGAAGTTATGAAACAAAACTCAACTTTTATTAACACTGCCCGCGGAGCGGTTGTTGACGAAGAAGGAATGCTTGATGTTTTGGAACAACGTACAGATATTTATGCAGTTTTAGATGTGACACATCCTGAACCACCTGCAGAAACTTCTCGAATTTATACTTTAGATAATGTAATATTGACACCTCATATTGCGGGTTCAATGTCAAATGAATGCAAGAGAATGGGAGAGTATGCTGTAAATGAGTGTAGAAAGTACCTTTCAGGAGAAAAGTTGAGCTGGAATATTTCTAAGGAGAAGGCGGCCATTATGGCATAGGTGCAAATGCGTAAATGCGTAAATTCTAAAATGGCAGGATTATCCCTCCGTCATGCTGCGCATGCCACCTCCCCTAAGTCAGGGGAGGAGTACTTGCGGATAAGGAGTGGCAGGGATGTATGAAATTAGAAAATTGGTAGAAAAAAGAACAACAAGGTGAAAAATGTTTAAAAAATATGTCAGTAACAAAATAGAGAAACTTGCGGAACTTTTTTCTAACCACATAGGTGGGGTTGGAGATGTTTTCGCAGAGGATATTGTTGTTGTACAAAGTCTTGGTATGTCCAGGTGGCTGAATCTTAAATTGGCTGATGTAGCTGCACAACATATTGTTGCTAATGTTAATTATTTTCTTCCCAGAAATTATATTTTCAAGATTTTATATTCTTTACAACTTTTGCCTGATGTTGATTATATGAGCAGAGAATATTCACGTTGGAATATATACTCTATTCTTCCGGAGTATGCACAAAACAGTGTGATTTGTGAGTATTTGAAAGAACCTGGAGCTGATTTGAAAAGATGGCAGCTGGCATCTAAAATAGCAGAGCTTTTTGACCACTATCTTATGTATCGATATCATCCGGGTACCGGAATGGAAGATTTGTGGCGGACAGAATCGGCAAGTGCTGTATGGCAACAGAAAATGTTTGAACAGGTGAAAGGTGATTGTTCCACTGTTGTTGAAGTTTTGAATAATTTTTCTGCTGATGACCATATGGATGAGCTTCGCAAACTTCTGCCCAAATCACTTTCTCTTTTCAGCATATCTAATATGCCTCCAATCTTCCTGAAATTTTTTTATGAACTCAGCAGTATCGTTGATGTTAACCTTTTTTATTTGAGTCCGGCAGAGGGATTTTGGGGAGATATTGTTGAAAAAAGAAAGCAGTATGCACATGAGATTGATATGGATCAGTATTGGGAAAGTACTAATGATTTTTTATCATTGAATTGTCGTCTGGGTCAAGAGTTTTTCTTGATATTGCAGGATTTTGAGGGTGAAGCCAATGACTTGTCTGAAGACCACTTCGAACCGATTGAGGAAGAGCCGACTACGCTGCTTCACTCTTTTCAGAATGATCTGCTGTATATGGAAGAAACATTTTTTGAAACAAATCAGGCTTGTGATTCAATCGTATTTGCAAGTTGTCATTCAGAGGTTAGAGAATTGCAGATTTTATATGATTATCTCCTTAATATTTTAAACGACAACCCGGATCTTCATCCCAGTGATATTCTGGTCATGATGCCGCAAATAGAAAAATATGCACCATATATTAATGCTGTTTTTGGTCATCCTGAAATGGAAAAACTCAAGCTGCCGTTTTGTTTGAGTGACTCAAACAAGGCAATGTCTAATGATCTTGCAGCATATCTGGTCAAGATTCTTGATTTAGCAAAAGGAAAAGCTAGTGCCGTTGATGTAATGGATCTGCTTGAGAATGAAGATATTGCTGAAAAGTTTTATATATATGACAGTGATAAAGATTTTCTTAGTCAGATTATATTAGATACGAATCTTGCTTGGGGAATTGACAAGAATTTTGTGCAAGAGTTGTGTGATGTTTCGTTTGCAAATAATAACTGGCAGGACTGCATTGACAGATGGCTGACCGGTTATGCAATTAATCAAGAATCATACATTGCTGATAACGATATATTGCCATATGATATTGAAGGTTCTTCTGAAGCAATACTTTTGGGAAGATTTGTCGCTTTTCTTAAAAAGGTTTTTGAAACAATAACTTTTTTAAGGACTTGCGGGGAACTTTCTGCTGCAGAGTGGAGCAGCTGCTTGCTGACATTAGTTGAAAGTTTTTTTGCAAGAAACTATGATAAGGCGGAGTATAGAAATCAAGTGATTCAGGCTATAGTAAATATTGAGTTAGAGACTGAACAGGTAAACTTTCACTCTAAATTATCTTTAAGTGTTATTAGAGATATAGTTTATAATTCAGTTCATTCAGAGACAACATATGCAGGATTTCTTCAAAGAGGTATAACTTTCTGCAAGTTATTGCCCATGCGAAGTATTCCTGCAAAAGTGATATGTCTTTTAGGTATCAATGATGGTGTATTCCCCCGAACTGACAGCTTTACGGATTTTGATTTGATGAAGTTTGACCGTCAGGTGGGGGAGCGATCTGCGAGATATGAGGACAGATATCTTTTCCTGGAGACAATTCTTGCAGTCAGAGAAAAATTATATCTCAGTTATATAGGTCAGGATGTTGTTACTAATGAGAAGAAATCTCCATCAATTGTAGTGTCTGAATTAATGGATGCCTTAAAGGAAAAAACAGGCAATAACGGAAAGATTTGTCTGAAAGAACATAAAATACAACCTTTTAACAAAAAATATTTCTCTGACTCGGACTTGAACAGAAGTTTCTCTAAAAAAAATTTAAATGTTGCTCTCTCAAATTTACGAGAAAATATTAATATTAGCCTTCCGGGATTAGCAGAACTTGGTGTTTCAAATGTTGAAATTCCTGAAGTTATACAAATTAGAAGCTTTGTTAATTTTTTTCAACACCCAATTAAAGAATTTTTAAAATTCTCATTTAACATTGCCTACAGAGAGAATGATGTTGAGGAATTTCGTGAAGATGAACCACTTGAAATTGAATTTGGTCTGGAAGCCTGGAAATTGAAAAGCCAGACCTTTGAAATTATGCAAAAATATAAATTTCTGACAGAAAATGAACTTTTCAGTATAGCTTATAATATTCTTTCCAAAGAAGGAGCTTTGCCGGTTGGTGAAAAAGGCGTTAAAGATTTCAAGAAAAGTATTTTCACTGATACATATAATCTGTTTAATATCTTTAATGATAAAATCAAGGGTTGTACATGTGAAGATCTGAATGTGGATATTTGCGAGTCTTTATTTGCGATAAAGGGTAATTTAATTATATATAAGATGGATAACGAATATAGGTATGTGAATTACTCATTCTCAAAATGTAAGCCGAAGAACGAAATTATATTTAGAATTGAGCATCTTATTGCATCTGTTGCAGTTAATTGCCCGGGCATAATGATTTTTCAAGATAAGGTTCTTGAACTTGATATGATTGAAAAAAAAGACGCTTTAGAAAGATTGCAGAATTTATCATTAATATACAAGCAAGGTTTAGAAATTCCACTTGCATTCTATCCCAAAATATCATTTAAGCTTTATCAGCAAAGCAAAAGTAATATTGCAGATCAGAAATTATATGATTCACTGCAGAGTTTCTGGAAGACAGATAACTTTTTAGACTATAAGGATATTGATGATTTAATGTTTTTCAACTATTTTGGAGAGTCAGCTCCAAAATGGGACTCAGTCCTTTTTAGCAAGATGAAGAATAATGCTCTTGAAATATTTGATAACCTTTGTTAATGGTCAAAAGGCAATGTTTAATCAAGAACTTTGCTAGTTTGTTTATAAAGGAAAACCCATTTGTCTTGCTAAGGACTTTTAAAGACCTTAACAATTTTAAAGTCTTTAAGAAATGTGCTTGTAGGACTTATGTTTAACCAATAGCTTAGGGGGGGCATAGCCGCAACCAAGACACCGAAAGATGCGAAGAACATGATGGTTCTAAGCTTTTTTGCTTTTATACCGTTGTATCTGATTGTTACAATGACCGGTGTTTTAAGTCTTGGTCTGTATGATGCAGTACCTAAAGGAGGGATTGTACCTTTAATTATAACTGATTATATGCATCCGGTATTTGGTGCTTTGATATTTGTTGGTATTACATCGGCTGTTATGTCTACAATGGATTAACACAGGTGCTCTTGTCTTGTCCATTGACCTTTATCAGGAAAGAGTTAATGCTGATGCAGGCTCAAAACATATGGTTGTGGTCGGCAAATTAGCTACACTGGAACTTATACCTTCAGCAGAAATTTTTCATTTAGGCATGTATAGAGATGAGGAAACTTTTGAACCTGTTGAATATTATCAGAAATTTTCTTCAAAGATTCCTGACAGAGCTTTTATTATAGACCCAATGCTTGCAACAGGAGGGTCTGCTGATAGTGCAATTGAAAGAGTAAAAAAATGGGGTGTTAGAGATATTCAGATGCTTTGCATAATTGCTGCACCGGAAGGTGTTAAATTACTAAACAAAAACCATACAAATGTACCAATATACACATGTATACTTGACTACCATCTAAACGAAAAAGCTTATATAATACCCGGATTAGGCGACGCCGGAGACCGCATTTTCAACACATAACAAAAATTATAAGGATTACAAAAAAATAGAACGAAAGGTTTAGACATGAAAGTTGTAGGAATTAATGGAAGTCCTCGTGTTGGGGGGAATACAGAGCAATTAATTAAGAAAGTTTTTGAAGAGCTTGAGGCAGAAGGAGTAGAGACTGAGCTTATTCAGCTTGGAGGTGAAGCCGTTCGGGGTTGTCTTGCATGTGGTAAATGTGGTGAAATGCAGAATGGAACCTGCATTATAAAGAGTGATCATGTAAATGATATTATTAAAAAAATGGTGGAAGCAGATGGTATAATTCTTGGCAGTCCGACATATTTCGCCGATGTTACATCCGAGATGAAGGCATTAATTGATAGAGCAGGATTGGTTGCTTTACGAAATGGTCGTTTGTTACGTCATAAGGTTGGAGTTTCAGTTGCCGCAGTTCGAAGAGCAGGAGCAATACATGTATTTGACAGTATGAATCATTTTTTTCAAATTAATAGTATGTTTATGGTTGGCTCAACTTATTGGAATATTGGATACGGATTGCAGCCCGGCGATGTTCAGGACGATGAAGAGAGCATGGCAAATATGGCAGATTTAGGAAAGTCTATGGCATTTATTTTGAAAAAACTTGAAAAATAATTGCTTTTGTATATTATATCTGTTAGAATTTAAATTAATAAATAGATTTTGCTAAAATTATTGTGTCATTTAAATTAATTAGAAAACTTTAAGTTTGAGGAATCCTATGTCAGATAATAATACTGAAAAATTAAACGAAGATGAATTGTGGTCTGCAATATCATCGCTAGAACTTATTTTGGATGTGATGCCGGAGGATAAGACATCTTTGCAGGCACTTGCGGGAGCTTATGTTGATATTGGTGATATTTCAAAGGCAGTGAAACTTAAAGCTCGTTTAGGACAGCTTTGTCTTAATTCTAAATCTATGTCAGAGGCATCTGAAATTTTTGAAGAACTGGTTGATCTCAGAGATCATGATGAAGATGTTAAAGAATTTTTAGAGCGTTACGAATCTATGAAAGATGTTGTTCAGGAAGAAGATGCTGACAGTTCATCCGAAGTTTCTGAACAGGGAGCCAAAGTTGATTCAGATAACTATGATTTCGCTGATTTGGATAACCCTTTTGACATTTCCAAAGAGATATCTCTTGCATGGGAGATTTTTCAAAAGAAATTTATGTCAGAAGAAGAATATTCTATGATTGTTAGAGATTTAACAGATATGACAATCAGTCAGTCTGTTATTACAGTTTCTACATTGCATGCTATCCAGAGCAGGGGTTATAAAACAATAGAGAGTATTATTGCTTACCTCGGAAGCACTTATAATGCACCATTTGTAAATGTATCTAGTTTTAGCATAAGCGAAGATGCTCTGAGTTTGTTGCCTGTTCGACTAATGATAAAATATGGTATTTTACCATTTGATTTTCTTGGAGACAAAGCATTGCTGCTTGCGGTTATGAATCCTGCTGATAAGAAACTATTAGGAAAGATTGAAAAGATCTTGAACAAGAAATGTTTTATCTATACAACTTATCCGCATGAATTTGATCAAATTCTAATGCAGGTGCATGACGCATCTTTAAAAAAATAAAAAGCTGAAAAAAGAGATAGTGATTAATAATTTGGGAAGACATTTTGTAACAACATCACCTTGTATAATAAAATATAAGGGTTAAATGTGTATGATTTCATAGTCACATTCGTTATATTCCTATAACAAATATTCTTTAATTATTGTTTTGACATCATCGATTGGTGTCTCAACCGAAAAACTTTAAATTACCAAGTAATTTACCAAATATTTTTAACCAGATCATGAGTCTCGTCAAATATAACATCTGCTTTTAAACAGTTCTCTTCTTTTGTGAGAATACCTTACCTGCCATGGTCAAATTCGTATGACCATGTTCCATTTAGATTAATTCAGTTGGCTCTTTGAAACTGTGGTTTTGGATGTTCAGGTCTTGGTATTGTCATTTTGTTGTTTCCTTTTTGTATTTTTTATATTAGCATATTATAGTTTATTATAGAAAAACAGACAACAGTAAAAAATGTTATTAAAGTCAGAAAGTCTGATATTATGGAACTGAAAAAAAGTGTGTCGCAGAAGTTGCGAATGGATGAGCGGGACTATTCAGCTTCCGGTTGGTACTTTTTGACTTTAGGTGCAGACTTTCATAAGCATCTTTTTGGTAAAGTTGTTACTGGTGAGATGTGTGCCAATGAGCTAGGACAGTTGGTTGAGAAATTTTGGGACGAGATACCTTTGCATTATGACCATGTTGAATTGGGAGCAAGGCAAGTTATGCCTAATCACTTTCATGGGCTCATACGCATTGTCAGGTCAGGAGGCAAAGGTATCGGGGAAATCATGAATGTTTTTAAAGGTGCGGTTACACGTGAGTGGCGAAAAAACTTCGTATGCTCTCGTTATATCGAGAAAGGCAGGCTGAGCCTGCAATCAGCTCCCGCTGTAGCGGGAAAGTACGATGAAAAGGAGCGTGTGTGGTCTCCGAACTATTATGATGTTATTTGCTTTAAGGCAGAAGACCTTGAAATACGAAGAAGGTATATTCATGCGAATCCAAGACGTTGGGCATTAAAGGATGTACCAGTTGGTTTGATTCGCAAAAGCAAGTACAAGGGGAATGTTGGGCTACTAAAAGCCAACGTAAATTACAGGGCATTACGTGTTTCAAGAAAAACTAGCGAAGAAAAACTTGAGCAGCTTATAAATGAGTTGCAGGAGTTTGATGGTATCGTTTGCAGTACGTTCTTCTCATCAGGTGAAAGATTAGTATTGGAAAGCTTGTTAGATGCCAAAGTACATATTATTTGGATACTTCCAACGGCTATGCCAGAGCAAATTCCAGTTAAGTGGACTGATGCTTTTTTAGAGAGTAGAGCTCTTTGGATTTCCTCGTTTCCTGATAAATTGGAAAGTGCAACTCGTGAAAGTTGTTGTCAGGCAAATCAGTGGATTGAAAAATTTTGCAGCAAAATGAATGGAAAAAATGAATTTTAGGTGTATTACATGTTTTCATAATAATGTATACAAGACTATAGTAAAACTTATAGGCTTTCAAATGGCTATCAGTATCATTATTGTGTTTACCTCCTGCTCTACTCTTCCTAAAAATCCGGACAAAATAGTAAGTTACAGTCCTAGTCCTGCCGAAAAAGGAATACTTGTTGAATCGAGTCGGAATGTTTTGTCAAAAGCTGAAAAAAAACAATCCGGATTTATGCTGCTTCAGAAAAATTCCGAGGCATTGATTTGGCGTTTGGTATTGATTGATCATGCACAGAAGAACATTGATGTTCAGATTTTTATCTGGTCTGACGATATAAGCGGAAGATTAATACTGGATAGGTTAATTATTGCTTCTAAATGAGGTGTGAAAATCAGAATGCTGGTTGATGATGTTTCTAAAGGGTGGACGGATGAGGTTATAGCTCTTATAGACCGTATGCCAAACATTCAGCTTCGCAGATTCAACCCAGGACTTATCAGGAATGGAATAGTTCGTCGTTCATTTCAAGTGAGTACTCAGTTTCGGCAGCTCAACAGACGCATGCATAACAAACAGATGATTGTGGATGGATTGTGGGGAATTATTGGAAGCAGAAATCATGGCGATCCTTATTTTGGTTTGAGTTCAGAATATAACAACTTAGACCTTGATCTACTTATTACAGGTGCTTTGATTAATGATATGAAAGAGGACTTCGATGAATATTGGAATGCAGATTCCGCCTACCCTGGTTATGCCATGGCGGATGAATTTTCAGACAGGAAAATAGAAAAGCTTCTCAAAGAACATGATATTAAGGTCGAACAGGATCGTCTATTGTTGGAAAAGACGACAATTCCGGTTTTTCCGAGTGATTGGAGTCGGAAGTTTGCATCACTTCATACAAACATGGTAACAGGTTTTGGTATTAGTCTTAATGACTCACCGGGTGTCAATGGTGACAGGGGAATTCGTCTGATCGACCAAATAGATTTTGCATCCCTTGATATTAAGCATTCTACAAGTGCTGTTACACCTTATATGATTCCATCTAAAAAGATGATTGAAGAGATAAAAAGAGTTGTAATTGAAGGACAGACAGTTCGATTATTAGTGCCTTCTATGGAGTCAAATAATCATACTATGGTGCATAGCCATTATAAGAAATATCGCAAAAGACTACTGGATGCCGGTGTTGAACTTTATGAATTAAAGGGAGAGCCATCAGGTGAATTGCGTGCATTATGTGATACGCCACCATTTAAGTCCAAGTTTATTTCCCATCACACCAAAGGTTTTGTTTTAGATGAACGTTGGGTTCTACTCGGCTCTTTCAATATTGACCCTCGTTCAATTAATATTAATACAGAGCATATGGTGATTATTGATTGTCCTGCTCTCGCTAAAAAATTGCTTGTGGATTTTGATTTTATGATCTCACCCTCAAATTCATATCATGTGATTCTCAACCATAGAAACAATCTGCGTTGGAAATCAGATGACAAAGAGTTTAGAGTTCAGCCGGCACGAGGTTTTGGCCAAAGATGCAAAGATTTTTTTTACAGGTGGCTGCCGTTGGAAAACCAATTGTGATGATTTTCCAAAAGATATTATTTTCCACACTTCTTGTCAATCATGAAATTGGATAGAGTTGCAAGGTCGGCACTGAACTTTCTTATGCCTTCTGCAAGTTTTTCTGTTGCCATTGCATCCTCGTTAAGCATCAGACGAAATGTTTTTTCATCAAGATGAAGTTGGTCAATATCTGCTGCTTCTGAATTTTCAGGAGAGAGTTTTCTTGGAAGATGCGATTCTTCATTTTCAAGTTCAATCAGAAGTTTTGGAGAAATTGTCAGCAGGTCGCATCCGGCAAGTTCTTTTATTTCGCCAGTATTTCTAAAGCTTGCACCCATAATTTCTGTCTGATAGCCAAATTTTTTATAATAGTTGTATATTTTTGTGACAGACAATACTCCCGGGTCATCTTGTGGAGCAAATGAGTCCACACCCTCTTTTGCTTTGTACCAGTCCATAATACGCCCTACAAAGGGTGATATAAGTTTCACGCCGGCTTCTGCACATGCAACAGCTTGGGCAAAGCTGAAAAGCAGGGTTAGATTGCAGTGAATACCCTCTTTTTCCACTTCTTCTGCAGCTTTTATACCTTCCCACGTGGAAGCAATTTTAATCAATATCCTAGATCGGTCTATACCTTCTGATTCAAACATTGAAATAATTCTTCGTGCGGTTTCAATTGTTGCCTGTGTGTCAAATGACAGAGTCGCATCAACTTCTACGGAGACACGGCCCGGTACAATCTTGAGAATCTCTTTTGCAAAATTTAGTGCAAGTCTTTCAACACAATGTCGCATGTTTGGTTCAGTGCCGCAGATGTTATTTTCAGAGCAGTGAGCAAGTGCGTCATCCACTAAATGTCCATATTCAGGTTGTTGTGCTGCTGCAAGCAACAGTGATGGATTGGTTGTTGCATCCCTAGGCTCATGCTCTTTTATTGAATCAATGTCGCCCGTATCGGCAACTACAATTGTCATCTCTTTAAGTTTATCTAATGTATTCATTGTTTTAGTCCTTGTCTTAGTATGTAGTTTTCAGCCTATTAGAATTAAATCCGTGATGCTTTCTGAATATTAAATCAATATAACTTAAAGAGGAGAATAAGTCAAATATTCTTTATTGATTTTTTGATTTTCCTTAATTTTTCGGTTGAGAGGATAAACATGTTTTTAAATCAATGAAATCAGGGTTTACATTATACTTTTATCACCCTTTGGGTGATAAAGTTAAAAATTATTTTAGCGGACGCCGAGGACGTATTAGCTCCTCCCCGGCTAGCTCCGCTAGTCCCGCACTGCGGGAGGAGGTGTTCGAGACACGACAAAGGAAGTGAGGCTGGAG
>CAYTUX010000088.1:0-11953 GCA_964441455.1 uncultured Victivallales bacterium
TTTTTCATAATTAAACAGCATAAAGGGGTCACCCACATTTTCCAACAAAAAAATGAAGTTTTTTCTGGGCGAGCAAAGCAACGCTTTGTAAAACAATAGCTTACAAGGAATTTTTTTTTTGAACATCATTACGGAGTCAAGAGTTCTGAACCTAGGGTTGTACTCCCGCTGGTCGTTTACCCTAGACTACCTATGAAATGCCCTTTCAGGGCATGTAAATGGTTCTCCAAATTGTAAAATAAAATCTTTGATATTTGCAAGATAAAATAATTTATAAGGATTTTTTTCACGCAATTAGATTCATTATAAAGGCAATTTATCTATAATTAAAGGGTTGTTTTATTTATGTATTAAAAAGATGATGTTGAAACGAATTAGATATTGTTTGTTCGAATTTAATTTTAACTTTTTAATTAAAAAGCATTTGATTTCATAGTAGAAATAAATTATACTCAAAACAATAAATTTTAGATAGATTACTATATTGGAAAGACAGTTAAATTAAGAATTAATATATGGAGGTTTTATGAACAAGCTGTTAATTATTGTTTTGTTTTTTGTACTGGGAAGTGTTGTTATCGTTTTCGCAGATGATACTGTTATGAATATATATGGTTTTGTAGAAGATTTCAGCTGGAAGGAGCAAGTATCTCATATTGAAGTTAATTTTGTTGATGAAAGTGGTTTTAGATATGGTATAGGTGGTGATGTTGATATTTTTTCTAATGGCGGTTTTGGTGTGATTTTTGCGGGCGAAGGATATTTGGGTGCGGTTGATTATAAAGGAGGTATTCAAAATTCTTTGACAGGTCAATATGTTCCATATAACAGCAAGACTTCTTATTACGGTATTAGAGGCAATTTTGATTTTGGTTATAAATTTAAAGGTAACAACTATTTGATTATTCCTTATTGTGGTTATGGATTTGATTTATGGAATAGAGTTTTAGATGCCGATTTGTTTGAGACGGAGGGTAAATATGGTTATTCAGAGCTATGGTTGTATACGACTGTACGTGTTGGTGCCAGGGGAGAGTATTCTTTGAATTCTAATGTAAATATTTTTAGTGATTTGTGTTTGAATATTTTTCCATACGTATCTGAATATATATATTCTAATGGAAAAGATGTAACTTTAGAACCCGAAGGTAAAATAGGTTTTGATTTTGAAGTTGGTTTAAGTTATAATGATTTATTATTTTCATTTTTCTGGACAGAGCGTCAGTTTGATCAATCAGATGAGATTGATGAGGTATATCAACCTGCTTCAGATGAACGAAGAGTTGGGGTAAAGCTTGGTTTTAATTTTTAATATTTTGGATGTTGTTTAATGAGTAAAAAAGTTTATTGGAATGAAGAAGTTGAGACGATGGAGCGTTCAAAGCTTGAAAAACTTCAAGTTGAACGTTTGCGATGCACAGTTAAAAGTGCATTGGACACTCGATTTTATGGTGAATTATATTCAAGAAAGGGAATAACTGTTGATTCTATAACATCGATAGATGATCTCAGGAAGCT
Source organism: uncultured Victivallales bacterium (assembly GCA_964441455.1). Lineage (GTDB taxonomy): Bacteria > Verrucomicrobiota > Kiritimatiellia > JAQICX01 > JAQICX01 > JAQICX01. The sequence continues at coordinate 1,519 of CAYTUX010000088.1, forward strand.
GCCATTCACGGTTAAGCAGGATTTAAGAGACAGTTATCCTGATGGCATGACAACTACTAAGAAAGTTGAGAGCATTCGTCTTCATTGTTCAAGCGGAACGACAGGACAACCGGCTGTTGTTTATTATAATAGGCATGATTTGGACTCTTGGGGTAATCTGCTTGCACGATCTCTGTTTTGTGCAGGAGCTAGACCTGGGGATGTTTTTCAAAATATTTGCGGATATGGTTTATTTACGGGAGGTTTAGGTTTTCAGTATGGAGGTGAAACTTTAGGGGCGTTGACGATACCCGCCGGTGCAGGGAACAGTAAAAGGCAAATTAAATTGATTCAGGATTTTGGAACAACTGTTATTCACGCAATTCCAAGTTATTTAATTCGGTTGTATGATGTTTTTAAACAAGAAGGCATTGATCCTTTGAAGGATACAAATCTGCGTCTATTTGTTATTGGAGCAGAGCCACACACCGAAGAGCAACGTAAGAAAATTGAAGAGCTTTTTGGTATAAAAGCATATAATTCTTATGGGTTGACAGAGATGAATGGTCCCGGGGTTGCTTTTGAGTGTGAAGAGCAAAATGGTCTTCACATTTGGGAAGATGCATATATGTTTGAAATTGTTAACCCCGATACTTTAGAACCTGTTGCTGAAGGCGAAATAGGTGAATTGGTTTTAACAACTCTTGATAGGGAAGTCATGCCAATTATTAGATATAGAACGAGGGATTTAACTCGTTTTCTGCCGGGTGAGTGCAAGTGTGGAAGAACTCATAGGCGATTGGACAGAATAACCGGTCGTTCTGACGATATGTTTATCATAAAAGGCTGCAATGTGTTTCCAATGCAAGTGGAAGGTGTTTTGATGAAAGTGCCGGAAGTTGGAACTAATTATTTAATAGAATTAGTTACAGAAAATGATATTGATGAAATGCATGTTAAGGTTGAATTGCAGGCCAATTGTTTTTCTGACAGCTATAAGGATTTGGAAAAATTACAAGATAGTTTAGTACATAAGATCAGAGATGAGGTATTGACGAAACCAAAGGTTGTTTTATTGCCACCCAACTCTTTGCCCCAAGAAGATGGTAAGGCTATAAGAGTTGCGGATCACAGAAGTCAATAATTAAAATTTAAGAGGAAATAGGGATAGAATGTTTTTAAATATAAATATGTTATGTACGGCAAATGTTCTTTATGCATTTGCAGAGTCGAGTATAATTGGTAAAATAATTGTTATTGGGTTGGTTTTGGGTTCTGTGATTGTCTGGACATTTATGATAAGTAAAAGAGCAGAATTGAAAGATTATGAAAGGCAGAATGATAAATTTTATCATGCATACAACAGGCATGACAATCCCTTGACATTATATCAGCAGAATAATACTTTTCATGGATCTCCGGCTTATGCAATATATGAAAATAGTTGCAGAGAATTTACTAAAATTATTGGTGTTGGCGATGATGATATTGACCTTTTTATGGGGGTTGATCCTGAAAAAGATCTCTCAATTTCCACAAAGCAGATGAAATATGTTCAGAATAATGCAGAGAGTGTTCTTGCAGATAGTATTTTAATTTTGGATAAAAACATGAGTTTTCTGGCCTCAGCTTCAACAGTTGCACCATTTTTAGGTTTGCTTGGTACAGTCTGGGGAGTTATGGAAGCATTTGCGGGCATGGCGGCAACCGGTTCGGCTCTTTTATCCGAGGTGGCACCAGGAATTTCATCTGCACTGCTTACGACAATCGTTGGTTTGATTGTCGCCTTGCCCTCATCAATTGGTTACAACATGCTTGGTGATAGAATTCGTTCAGAAACTGTTAGCTTAGAAAATTTTGTAGTTCGATTGGTTGATGATTTGGAGCAAAGTTATCTATCGAAAGGTGAATAATGAGGCATTCGAAAAAACAACAAAGTAGCAGGATGAAAGTTATCAGTGAGATTAATCTTACACCTCTTATGGATTTGACTTTCATTCTTCTTATAACTTTTATTATTACTTTTCCTTTGATTGAACAAGGAGTTTTAATTAATTTACCAAAGATGTCTTCTGCTCCAATTAGAGATGATGTTACAAAAACTGTTTCTATTGACAGTTCCGGCAACATTCATTATGGTAATCAGATTGTTACATCATCAGAACTTTTGTCATATTTGGAGCAGGAGTTTGCGATTGAGCCGGGGCTGACGATTTTAATTAGAGGAGATGAGACTGTTTCATATAGAGAGATAATAAAAGCTTTAAAGGTGGTTCATTCTGCAGGAATTACCAGTTTATCTTTAGTAACACAAGAGGATAATTAATATGTATGGCAGAACAAATTATTTTTCATACCATTTAAAAAGAGTTTTACTAGCACATATTATTATTATTGTACTTTTATTTGCTTATTGGGGGGTTTCTATCTTGATAAATAAAATAAAGAAAAAGCCACCACTAGCTATACCTATAAACTTTGTGGTTACGCCTGCACAAAAAAATGTTGAGACAGTTAAGAAAGCTATTATTCCACCAGTTGAAGATGTTTCAAAAGTTCCTCCCGTTAAAAAAACTTATAAGCCCGAAATAAAAATTAGCAAGAAAAAGGTGGTAAGAGGAGAAAAAAAACCGGAGGTTCAGCCAAAGAAAATAACAGAAGAGCAGTTAAGGAAAGAGTTAGCCTCAGTTATCAATACGACAAGCTATACAATCTCTGATGACCAGAAAAATATGGTTAGAATAAGAAATGCACTGTATCAGGCATGGCAGCAGCCATCAAAAGAAGCTGTAGGTGATGATCATGTTACCCTGGAGATATCTTTTGACGCAAATGGTAATATTATTAGTCGAAAACTAATTCGATCATCCGACAACAAAATTTTGGATGAATCAGTTCTTTATGGTGCTTCAAAAGTCAATAGCATTCCCGGGCTTACAAAAGAATTTTTAAAAAGAAACAAAAAAGTAACCATTTTATTTAGAGTTGAATAGTTCACAAATCCATTATGATTGCCGAAGGCAGGAATGGCTTTTCATAATATTTTAAAAAATAATAAACCTACAAAAGTGAGATAAAAAAGTGAGTATTATATTAAAAGATTTTAGTTTTGAAATTACATTTGATGAAATTTTAGAAAAACTGCACTTACCATCGGATAGTGAGTATGTCGGTGAATTGAAGTTTGTATATGATCAAGCAGTAAGGGTTGCAAATCCCAAAGTTCTTTATTCAAGGTTACCGGTTTCTGATGTTACTTTAAACAGTGTTTGTGTTGGAAATACAACTTTTACAAGTTCAACTTTAGCAAACCGACTAAAAAAACATAAAAATGTATTTGCCTATATTGCTACATGCGGAGCAGAGCTTGATTCAGTTATAGAAAAAGGTAATAATGTTCTTCAGGATTATGCATTGGATGTAATAAAAGAGCATATACTATTTGATTGCAAACGTCAGTTTGATGAGTATCTAATAAAAAAATATAAAATCAAAGGAATTGCAGGTATGAGTCCCGGATCCGGGACTCAACAATTGTGGGCTATTGAAGAATTAAAACCTCTGTTTGCCCAAATAGGTGATGTGGAGGTTAAAATTGGTGTTATTTTAACTGATTCATGTTTAATGCTACCCAACAAGACCATTGCCGGCATCATTTTTGATTCGGATAAACCTTTTATCAGTTGTGTGTTTTGTCCTCGAAAAACATGTGCAAAACGTCAGGCAGAATTCTCCGGCAATTTTGCTGATGGTCTACATTAAAACTTTTTCAATGCATTAAAATCAAGAGTTGCAAAATAGTCAGCCTCTGTTTCAGCTCTTCTTATTTCCACAACAGATCCATCTTCTCTGAGAAGTAGTTCAGCAGAACGCAATTTGCCATTATAGTTAAATCCCATTGCGTGGCCATGTGCACCTGCATCATGTATAACAATCAGGTCACCAATCTCTATTTTTGGAAGTTTTCTGTCAATAGCAAACTTATCATTATTTTCACAAAGAGAACCAGTTACATCGTATTTGAATTTTTCAGGAGCATCTTCTTTTCCGACAACAGTAATGTGGTGATATGCACCATAAAGAGCCGGTCTCATCAGGTTTGCCATACAGCTATCCAGTCCAACAAATGTTTTGTATGTTTTTTTAATGTGCCGTACAGTACTAACAAGGTATCCATATGGACCTGTAACCATTCGTCCACACTCCATATATAATTTAAGATCAGGCATATTGTTGCCCCCTATGATCTTCTCATATGCATCTTTTATCCCCTGCCCGGCAGCATTTAAATCTACAGCGTTTTCCTCCGGCTTATATGGAATACCAATTCCTCCACCTATATTCACAAATTCAAATGTTATATCAAGCTCATTTGAAATTTCAACAACCAGTTTAAATAGAATTTCTGCAGTTTCAATGAAATATATTGGGTTAAGTTCATTGGATGCCACCATTGTGTGTATTCCAAAACGTTTAACGCCTTTGTCTTTTAGCATTTTATAGCCTTCAAAAAGCTGTTCTTTTGTAAAACCATACTTTGCATCAGTTGGATTGCCGATAATTGCGTTGCCCTCTTTCAGTTCACCCGGATTGTATCTGAAACAAACCAGCTCCGGCAAGCCGGCAGTTTTTTCCAGAAACTCTATATGAGAGATGTCATCAAGATTTATAATTGCACCAAGTTTTTTTGCTTTAATCATTTCATCTGCAGGAGTATCATTTGATGTAAACATGATATCTTCACCAACCACACCAATTTCTTCTGCAAGCATTAATTCAGGTAAAGAGCTGCAATCCGCCCCAAATCCCTCTTTTTTCAATATTTTCATCAAAAAGGGATTTGGTGCAGCTTTAACAGCAAAATATTCATGAAACCCATTGTTCCATGAGAATGCAGTTTTCAGTGCACGAGCATTTTCAATTATTGCTTTTTCGTCATAAATATGAAAAGGTGTTGGATATGTTTCTATTATCTCTTCAAGTTTGTTCTTATCAAATGGTAATCTTTTTTTACTCATTATTTTTTCCTTAATCTAATTAATTCCACACTATATTTTTTTTGCTTTCTATCTAAACAAAGTATTTAAAATATAAATTTTTTGAATAAATTGCAAGCTTGAAATCATTTTTTTATTTAAGACCTTCTTTTTCTGGTTGAAACCCTTTTTCGGCGGGGCGAAGCATCCCGTCCCTACACTTGCTGATGTTGCAAACAAAGCTAAACAATTGATTTGCAGGCATTTTGTAGCCCAGCTATTACGAAAATAAATTACTCTGAAATTATAAATTAAAGTCCAGAACGTAGTAGCTGGGGTGACCCCGCCGTTAAAATATTTTTTATCCCGCCTTACGGGATCACCAAATGGATGATAAGTATATCTTTTAAATGCTAATTTTATTTGTTTAAACTCATGTTTATCCTTTCAGCCAGAAATCTAAGGGTTTAAGATGATTGTTTTAGAGAATTTTGTTTTTTGAGAAGCCGATCTTTTTAAAGGTTTTATTCAATGCTTTAGACTGTAGATAACCCAGGTGATTATAAGTATAGCAATACCAGCCATGATTAGTGCTTTGTTTCTCTGGTAATTTTCACTATTTCTATGATATCTTGTGTCATAGTCGGATGATAAATTATCTAGTAATTTTCGGTTTTTATGATTGTATTGAGCGGAATATGGTTTACTTGTGGGTTTATTTGCTACAGGCAAAGAAGACATATTAATTTTTTTTTGTCTCTTTGATTTCCTGCCAATTTTTGTATTGCGGCGATCATTTTCAATCGATTTTTTAAGAATCAGAATTCGTTCATCAATTTCTTTCACTTTCTGATTAATTTTTTGTTTCTCTTTTAGGATATGTGAGTGGTATTTCATAACATATAATTTCTAATTAAAAAAAAGATAAAACAGCAAAGAATAGTATAAGGAGAATTATCATAGGAAGAGCAAAAATAAAACCTGCTCTAAATATATGTCCAAAACTTCTGCCGTTCAAATCATCATTAAATTCATTAGCAAGTTTGAGACTTGATTGGATCTTGTTTGGTGAAAGATAAAAATTAGCTGTTTCTATTTTTGATGAAATTCTTTTAAATTCCTTTTCTGTTGCTTCAACTAATGCAGCTGTTGCTGCAAGTTCTTCAGAAAACTCATGATCATCATTTATCCACTTTTCACTATCAACAGCTTTTAAGTCCTCAACTGATCTGGAAAAACATAGATAAGCGTTTTCGATCAGCTGATGGAATTTCTGAGTATCATCAAGTTGTTTTTCAAGCAGAATGATTGCTTTGCTTAGGCTTAATATCATTCTTCTACGTTTTTGTTCAACAAGAATCTGATGTTCTGAGAGTTTGTCAAGAAAAGCATTTTTTTCTTCCAATTCCCGCTGTAAATACTCAAGTTGTTCCAACTCTTTCATTTTATTTGAAATTTTCTGGTCGAGCTGTTGCTTATGTTTGGTAATTTCTCCAAGACCAATAGTAGGTACATTGTGCACTGGAATGCCATCATCATCATCTATTGATGGCACATCATTGTTATAAAGCAAATCTTTATCTATAATTTCTTTACTCATTTATTATTATCCCATGGAATAATGAGAGTTTGTCCCACTTTTATGTTGTTTGGTGTTTTAAGGTTTAATCTATCTTTATTAGTGTCATATAAAATTCTCCATTGGTTTTCATCACCATATATTTTTAGAGCGATTCCTTCAAGATGATCCCCTTCCAAAACCTTGTATTCTGAGATTTTCTCTTGTCTGTTTCGCAGAACCTGTGCTTGCGACTGAACTGTTTTTTCAAGGCTGGTAATTTTAGTTTTCAAACTTTTTATTTCATCTGTTAATGTCAGATTTTGGTTTTTAAGAACTTCTATTATATTAGTATTACTATTTTGTTCAGGTTCAGGTTCCTCTTGAGGCGTTCTTCTTTCGGCTCTTTGATTTTGCACCCATGTAAACTCTTTTACTGCAAGTCTTAATTGTTCTGCAGCAAGCTCAAATTTTTGAGAATCAGGCTGTAGTTTTCCATATTGTCTATAATGATACATTGCATTGATAAAATCATTTGTCTGGTGATATATGATTGCAAGTTCCAGATGAGCTCTTGAGTTATCAGGATTGTTATATAGAACTTTTTGGAAAATTTCAGCAGCTTCCATTTTTTTGTTGTTTTCAAGGAGTTTATATGCGAATTGCATATCAGCTTGCTGCATCTCTTCAGACTCTCTCTCTACAGCTGTCTCTTTTTTACAGGAAAATGACAGAGCAATAGTAATAATAAGATATATATATAATTTCATCTGTTTATTCATATATGTTTGCTGATATTTGTATGCTTCCAATAATATCGCCCTTTTTCAACACTTTTTTTCTGACTCTGGTACGTTTGCCGGCTCTTGTTATTGTTCTGCTTGTATAAAAATCTCGTGGTGTGATTAAATCGCTTTTGTATAAAATATCATTTTGTCCCGAGTATATATCAAAGTTTATACAAGCACTACCTATAATACCACTATCTTCCATCTCTTTGCCGACTTGTTTTGAGAAATAGTCAAATGGGATTTCAATCAAATCTGAAGCAAGAGGAATATCTATGATATCGGCAACATAATCTCCCAATTCCTTTGAACTTTGTGCCATCAAGTATCTGAAAAACTCTGATTGTTTTTTATCTGACATATTTTTAAATACAGCAATCTTAATTGCAAAAGGACCTTGTATGATTTCCTTGCCGAGAATAGTTCTGTCCCAAGGTAAATCAACAGCCATATTACCCTTAGAGTCAACTTTTATTGATTGCAAGAGCTTTTTCTCTCTTATTGCCGGTCTGGGCCATATAAGTGTTGCCAATATTGTATGAGTTGTCTCCTTATCTGAAACAACTCTTTTTCTTAATGATAAATTTTTAATGCCAAATTCAACTGTTAATCTTTTCTGTTTCACTATTTTTTCTTATGCCCCCATAATATATACCATATAATTAACCAAATAATAATTGCAGATACGGTAATGCCGAGAACAATTAAACCACCATTTTCATATTTAAGCATAAGAATAACAGCTGTTGTGGTGAACAATCCTCCCCCCATAAACGGTTCATGAAGAAGCTGTTTATATGCAAATGCCTCTGGAGCATCTGTCTCGTTAATTAGGGTCAACAGCACGAAGAAGCAGCACTCCCGTTGCTGTTACCCCCATAGATTGGCCCATTTCAGCAATTGCACGCTCAAACCAGTAATTTGGAAGTAGTCTTTTTGCAAGAAACATTACGCAGAAGACATTCCATAAAATTCCACCTGCAACTATGATAATAAATGGATAAAAGTTTGAAGTAATTGCATTTATTGAGATTATGGCGATTGCTGAAACTACTAAAAAATCGAGAGCAGTACCTCCAACTCTTTGCATTAATCCATGATCTAACAGATAGCTTTTTTCACATTTGTCAAACATCAGCTGTACTATCAAGCCTCCAATCATTGCCAATGGAAATAACGGGAATCCCTGAAAAACAGCAACTTCTCTCATACCTGGAATCTGCATTTCAATAAATTTAAGAACTTCAAGTATTCCCAAACCGACGAGGATAGCAACACCGATAATTGCTATATGAAAAGCCAAACTGTCAATAGAGTGGCAAGCAACCGTCTGTCTTCCGGCTGTCGGTTGAGTATCTTCTACATGTAAACCCGCACGTTCAAACTCAGACATTTTATCAAGCTGTTTTATAGAAGTCACATATCCTTTTCTAATTGCCCAATTAATTAAAATCATTCCTACAATAACTGCTGAAACAATACCGAATGTTGCAGCTGCAAGAGCCAGATCCTTCCCCTCTGGCCAACCATATTGGGCAAAGGTGTCTGCCAGCCCGGCGGCTGTTCCATGTCCACCTTCAAAACCAACAGGAATTAAACCGCCAAATATGGCAGATATATCAAATATTTTTGATAAAAAGAATATAGCCAGAGTTAATCCCACCACATATTGTCCAAAAGCCACAATCTGTCCGTAAACTAATTGAGGACCTGCTTTATTCCATGCCGACTTGACAGTCGGCACCTCTGTTCCAAGAAAAATGACTGCAAAAACAATATTGATTAGAAAGCCCGGCAGTTTGTTCCAGCCGGCAGTATATGTTGCAACAATTTCCTTTCCTGTATCATTAAATAAAGCTATTATAATTTGAATTAGAGCAAGTGCTAAAATTCCTGAAAGAATGGAAGAGGGTATATAAAGAGCCTGAAACCACTTCACCTTAACTCTAAGTAGTTTGCCTATGGCAAGTAAAACGCAAATTGTGCAAAATGGTAAAATTATATTCATTTGTTCATAGCTATAATTTTTGTTTAATTATTTGATTTTGTTATCTGTTTGGGAATAACAACCGGTGTTGAATATCCATCTAACCAATAACAATCTCCTGAGACTATAATTGATTTACCTAAAAGGTTTTCCAGCTGATCACTGTTACCTAAAACATAGCATATTTTAACGATTCTGTCATTTGGATCGTACTGCATCAGATAATATCTGGAAGGAGAACTGACAAACATACTTCCTTTTCGTAAAGTTCCTTCGTATCCTTTCTCGTATATACCTTGTGGTCTTTGCTGAAGTTTTTTGAATGCTAAAGATGCCGGAATTTTTGAAGGTTGTGTCTTTTGTGCAGAATAGGATGATGTTGTTGATTTTGTTGTGGGGCTGTTGCCGATTTTTCCGGCAAAAGATCTGTTGACAGGAGCCGGCGGCTTAGCGGTTGTTATTTTTTTTGGTTCAGGTGGTTTTGTTTTTGCAATTTCTTTTTTAACCGGTTCGACCTTTTTTACAACAATAGGTTCAAGATAATCAGTACTAATCCATAAATAGCAGTTTTCAGGAGGCTCAATTGCAAGCCATTCATTTCTTTGATCAATAACCTTTATATCCTGACCTCTAATAACTTCTCCCATTTTTGTGTAGTTGATTCCCGGACCACTTCTAACGTTTAGCGTCTTTACGCTTACTTTGCCATCTTGTATAAGCTTTTCATACACATAAAGCTTAACTCCCTTTGGGGGAAGTACTCTAAACCATTTACCTGATTCGTCCTTACCTGCAGTATACAAAATGTCATCATAGGAGACCTGCCCCACAACCTCTTTGTTGGAATCGGCTCCGGCTCTGAGATTTACGTTGTCAGCGTTGACCTTCATCTTCATTGGTTCGCCAATTAAAGAAATAGTTGATGCCGATATTATTATTATTGAAAAATATTTAAAGTTCATTTTTTATCTCCATATTTTAATTTTGCTCATATTGTATATAAAACCATAAAACTATGTAAAGAACAAAATCAGATTTATCATTAAGGCCCCTGTTTTTCTGGTTAAATGCCCTTTTCGGTCGGCGGCCCAGCTACTAACAGATCAGAAAAACAATCCTATATAAAACTCCAATGTAAAGTTAATAG